>JAQUMP010000272.1 GCA_028718065.1 Chitinivibrionales bacterium
AATTGCCGGTTTTTATGCAAGCAATAAAACCCGCCGCGGTGGTCAGCGTTGCTTTCCCGATGGCGATCAGCGGC
This sequence comes from Chitinivibrionales bacterium, assembly GCA_028718065.1. Lineage (GTDB taxonomy): Bacteria > Fibrobacterota > Chitinivibrionia > Chitinivibrionales > FEN-1185 > JAQUMP01. The sequence goes on from JAQUMP010000272.1 coordinate 75, forward strand.
CTTTATGACTATCAAATTCCGCCCGAATTTTACGGTAAAATAACCCCCGGAACCCCGCTGCGGGTGTCGCTGCGCAATGCGGTGACGTGGGGCGTTGCCGTCGATTTAAAATCCCATTCCCCGCACGGTTCTTTAAAACCTGTGTTGGAAATCATGGAATCGCGCTGGACCGATTCCACCCAATCGCTCCTAAAGTTATATAAATGGATCGCCGCATATTATCAATGCGACCTTGGCGCGGTCTTTAAGCCCCTGGTCCGCAAGCGCCTGCTGCAAACCTCCCTCAAGACTATCGCCGTCTACGCACCGGCGAGCGGCGGGGACCAAGGCTTGTCCGATCGTCAAGCCGCCGCGTTCCGGAAAATAAAGGACAACCAGGAAGCTTTTTCGGCCGCGGAGTTGCGTCGGCGGCATGGGATATCATCTCACATGCTGACGCTTCTGACCCAAAAAGGCAAGCTCAATAAAATGGTGCGTCAGGTGCTTCCGGCCGGTGCTGCGGGCGGCGCGATGGTCCCATCTCCGGCGGAATACACGCTCTCCGGGCAGCAGCAGCAGGTTTTCGAGACGCTTTTAGCAACATTAAATGATCCGCAACGGCCGGTCCTGCTGTTCGGCATCACCGGCAGCGGAAAAACTTTGGTGTATATAGAGATTGTCAAGGCCGCGCTCGCGAAAGGCAAAAGCGCCATCATCCTGGTGCCCGAAATTTCGCTCACACCGCAGACCATCGGGCGTTTTTCTGCGGTGTTGGGCCCCACGATCGCGGTGATCCACAGCCGCATGTCCGACGGCGAGCGCCGTGAAAGCATTGCCCAGCTCGTTACGGGCCAAAAACGGGTGGCCATCGGCGTGCGCAGCGTTGTGCTGGTACCGCTTGACAATGTGGGTGTTATTATCGTGGACGAGGAGCACGACGCCAGCTACAAGCAGTACGATCCGGAGCCGCGCTACCAGGCGCGCGACGTGGCGGTTATGCGGGGCATGCTGAGCCGCGCGCTCGTGGTGCTCGGCAGCGCCACGCCCAGCGTAGAGAGCCTGCATAATGCTTTGGCGGGCAAATACGATCTGGCGCGGCTTACGCAGCGCCACGGGCCTGCGCGGTTGCCCCCCGTGCAGATAATTGACATGAGTGAGGAGCATGCCGCCGGCAACTGGACGCTTTTAAGCCGCTATTTACAAGAGCGCATGACGGCGGTCCTTGAGCAAAAGCGCCAGATCATTCTTCTGCTGAATCGGCGGGGATTCGCGACCATGCTTTTGTGCCGGGACTGCGGCTATTCGGCAAAATGCCCGGCCTGTTCGGTGCATGTTGTATTTCACAAGGAGGACCAACTGCTCAAATGCCACCAGTGCGGGTTTACCGCGCCGGCGCCGGTTGTCTGCCCGAAATGCAAGGGCAGCCGCATAAAATACAGCGGCACCGGCATTCAGAAGGCCCAGGAGCATCTGGCGGCCAATTTTCCGGGCGCGCGCATAATCCGTATGGACCAGGACACCACGCGAAAGCAGAGGGCGCACGATACGATCATTTCAGCCTTTGCGCGGGGAGAGGCCGATATTTTACTGGGGACCCAGATGGTCGCCAAGGGGCTCGATTTTCCGGGCGTGACATTGGTGGGCGTGATCCAGGCCGATATCGGTCTCCATTTTCCCGATTTTCGCGCCTCCGAACGCACGTTTTCGCTCCTGACGCAAGTGGGGGGCCGTGCCGGGCGCAGCGACGATTGCGGCGAGGTGGTCATTCAAACCTATATGCCGCAGGAACCGGCCATCCTTGCCGCGCAGCAACACGATTATGAAACTTTTTTTAACACCGAGATAACGCAGCGCCGCGCCTTGCACTATCCGCCCTTCGGCAAGCTGGCGCGGATTGTTTTGGAAGGCCCCGAAGGCAAACTCCTGGACGCCCTCATGCAAAAGATCGTCGCCATCGTGCGCGCAACGGCGCCTTCCGAGTGCGCCGTGCTGGGGCCGACGCCGGCGGTTATCGCACGAGTCAAGAACAACGACCGCCTGTCGCTCTTGTTAAAATCAACTTCTTCGCGGCCCTTGCAGCTGGCGCTTACCGCCGTGCGCGCCGCCGTCCGGCCCGCCCGGACCATAAAAATGATCGTCGATGTGGACCCGGTGAATATGATATGATCCGCCCGCCAGGTGGATCGGTTTACATTTTAATGATATACTTTACATCAAATGTTTTTCAGCAAACTCAAATCCTTTTTCGGCGGCCTGATAAACCGGTTCAAGCTTCACCCCACCTGGGGATTCATCGGCGCGATCCTGATCGCATTGGTCAATAATATCGGCGCCGTGATTTATACGGTTTCCCTGCAACACGACCTGCAGGCCATGTATGCCCGCGATCTTTACGGCCAGAATTATATCCAGGCCGCGCGTATAAATCTGCACCTTATCGACAAAGAGTTGGTCGCCCTTTTTTTATTAAAAAGCGACGTGGCCTTGGACAGCGCGGTCATGCGCATTCATACCGATGCGCATGTGTTGCAGGGACTCGTCGATAAATCAAAATCGTTTTTTCATTCGAAAAAGGGCAAAACCTTGTGGGTGAACACCAACAAGGCCTTTGGCCGGTACACGTTGACAATCGACACGCTCGTGGATTTATCAAGAAACGCGCAAAAGGAGAAGGCGATCGGCTTTGTCCAGGGCGTTCTGAGGGAGCGTTTTGGGCATCTGGACACGCTGCTGGCCGGTCTTGACAACATAAAAATCAGGCATGATATCGGGATTTACAAAAGAATCGATTATGAATTGTCGATTTCCATCGTTTTTACCCTGATCGTGCTCTTGCTTGCCATCGGAACCAGGGTTTATATCTTCCGTAAACAAACCCGCTAAAACGCAAAATCACCCTCAAGCGGCATCGGCAGGTTTTTCGCGCTTTCAAAGCGGTATTCGGATTTGCCGTTACAATTAATAATAATGTTTTTGCCGTCGCCTTTTAAAACGACCGTGTCCTGCGGGCGGCTTGCCTTGAGAATGTTCATAAAACACAGCGCTTTTTCCAAACCATCCCCGCGCTTATAGTTCCAGACCTCGTCCGGCTGGGCTAGCCGTGTTCCTTCGTAAATGGAGAGTGGATTCATGGCGGCTAATTGATTGTAAACCGCTTCCACGCGGAAGTTGCCGCAGGCCGCAATGCTCACCGGGTTGCGCTCCAGCGCCGCTTTTAAAAACGGTTTCCAGGGGGCCACCGCCATGTCGCGGCCGGCCGAAAATGCCAGGTCGGCGGTCTCGTTTTTATCGCGCATGGAAAGGCAGTAGTCGATCAGGGCCTGCCGCGAGTCAAGATGCTCGCTCACCAGCAGGGGCTCGGCGGCTTTCCAGGTTTTGGCAATGTCCGGCAGGCGCGGCTCGCTTTTACAAAAGGCGATTAAATCTTCCACGACTTCCTGCACATTAAAGCAGGTGTGCTGCAGGTTCTTTTTTAATTGGTCGATATGTCCGGAATGGTCGATGTAAACGGGGTTCTGTTTGAGGAGGACTTCGAATTCGTCAAGCATGATGCGGCCGGGAATGGGTTCGGTATAATATTCGTCTTCGTCGATTTCGTGCAGCAGGATTTTTTGGGTCTCGTCGCCGATGCGGGATTTGCTGCCGTGCTCATAGGAATAAATTTTTTCGGCCTCAATGTAGCGCGGTTTGCCGCAACATTTATGCGCAAGTTGAAAACAGTGCTGCAGGCCGCTTTTCTGCCGCAAAAACGCGGCCAGAATTTCGTAGGTGATGTCGGTTTTAAGATATTCATGGAGATTGCGGGTAAATGTTTCGTAGGAGCCGCGTTCGATGGTGGCTTCGGGGTACATAAGGTGAATATACCCGGTGTGGTTGGCGACAATGGTCACGTTTTCGTGTTCGAGCGCGCGCCGCGCTTTTTCGGAAATTTCCGTGCCGTTGAACCACATTTTTTTGGTGACGATGCGGCGGTTATTGGTTATAAGCCCCTCGTTTATGGCGATAAAGGTCTGTGAATGCAGCGGCGTCGCCATCATAAAAATGGATTCGAACGGGATTTTGGCAACGAGCGCCAGGGCCGCGGCGTAGAGCGTGGAAAGCGATACGCATTCCCCCGCGCCGGTAACGTAGCCTTCCTTAAAACGAAAGGCCTGCATGGCCTCGATCGTTTCGGTTTTCCAGTAGGGAATCACGTCCGAAGTGTATTTGTCAAGTCCGAAGTGGCGCCGGATGTCGATGTCGAAATAGTATTTATCGCCTTCGTACCCAAAGAGCGCGTTGCTGCGCGCCAATACGGCCGGGTCGATATAGGCCGAAAACCGCGCCAGCTCACGCGGCTTGGTGGTTAATCCCCAGGTGTCAAGATCGAGGTTAAAGGTAAAGTTGTCCATGATATATTGCTTGAGCCGCAGGACGCGGCGATAGGGGGACATTGCGTCGAGTTTGTCGAACCAGGGCTGCATCGGCCATTGCCACAGGGCGGGCGACATCATGTTGGCGAGCGTCACGGCAAAAAGCAGCTCCGGGAAAATAAAGAGCTCCATGTCCGAGAGCGTTATGGCCGATGAATATTTTTCTACGGACTGCGGATCGTTGGGATTATACATAATTCAAAACCTTTTTTTTGCGGGTAGAATTATATTTGTCGGACCTAAAAGTGAAACAGCCTGTTTCACTTTTGCCGCAGGAATGCCGGTTTGGCCGTATTCAAGAAACATCTGTCGCATGAACCACAAATTCCGGGAGGAAAAGCTTTTGCCGGCATGCAAGTCCCTGCTTAAATCAAGTGCAAGCCGACGAACAACGGAATCACCCCAGCCATGTATTTTTTGCTTATCGACAATAAGATTCCCCAAATCCCAATACAGTGTCATTATCCCGGAATTAAGCGAACGCGCGGCATGCACCTGAGCGGCGGAAATCTTTGCTTTTGCTTCGTCAAGAAACGTGAGGTAGTCTTTGTTGTTCCCTAGGAATGAAAACGTTCTCTTTCTCTGATTAATTATAAATAAAATCTTCCACCTCAGTCCGGTCGCCGTGGTGGAATGAGAAAAAAACTTTTCTTCGAGTTCCATAAAAAGGCAGGCACCTCAACCAAAGGCAAGGCGTGGCAAAGCAAATTCACCTAAAGAAATATTCGCGTTTGGATTCGACAATTCATGAATAAAGATTTCAATCTGATGGGTTTCAAGATGAGCTAAGAACCTAAAACTAGATGCTCTTAAGTAATCGTGATTTAGCTCGAAAGCCAACCATTTTCTATCTAGTTTTTCTGCTGAATACCCTGTTGTGTTTGATCCTGCAAAAATATCGAGTACGGTATCACCGGGCGACGTAAGGAATTTAATAAAGAAGGCTGGAATGTCCTCTG
>JAQUMP010000273.1:0-4290 GCA_028718065.1 Chitinivibrionales bacterium
TCTAAAAGTAAAGATGAGCGCACTTATCGCGGGATATCCAGCACCTGGCCCGGCAGAAGCAAGTCCTGCGAGCGGGTGTATTTGGTGTCGCCCGTTTTCTTTACATAACGGTCGTACTTTTTATCGATGACGTCCTTGTTGGCGGTATAGATCCTGGGCCACTGCGCCGGGTCGCCGTAAATAAAATCGTATTGGGCAATGCGGTACAGGCAGTCGCGGTTGCCCGGAATCAGGCGCACCGTGTAACTATTGCTTGTGCCCGTATTCCCGGCGGCGGCCACCCTGGTGGATAGATTGGTTTTAAGCTGGGCCACCATTTGGTCAAGCTCGGGGATTTGTTCGGCCACGCGCCGCAGAAGAGCCGCCGGCTTGCGCTTGAGCTCGGCAATGCGAGCCTCGATTTTTTTAATGTCTGCTTTACGTTTGGCAAGATCCTCGGGCGAAAGCGCCTGCAGCGACGAGAGTTCTTGCTTAATGGCGCCTATTTCGGTTTCGGCGGCGAACACGTCGTTTTCGGTAATGCCGAGGATCGCGTAGGTTTCGGCAAGCACCGCCGCGATCCGGCGGTCGGTTTCTTCCATCTGCTGTTTAACGCTTTCGATCTTGGCCTGTTCCTGGGCGATTTGCTCCTTACTCTCTTTTTCACGCTGCTGCATGCCGGCGAGTGTTGTCTCGTATTCCTGATAGGTCATTTGGGGGGCGGCCGCCCAAAGCGGCACGCACATGAGCCAGCTCAAAAGCATTATCACCGCGATCCGTTTCATACCAGAGTCCTCCTCTAAAGGTTTAACGAACTGGGCGCCGGCGCTACTTGCCGAGCTTTTGTTTTACGCTGTCGCGTTCTTGTTCCTGGGATTTAAGCTTGTCCTGCTTTTGGGCCAGCGTGCCTTCCAACTGCTGGCGTTCCTGCCGGAGATCGGAAAGTTTTTTCTCGGCGCTTTCGGCCGCCGTACGGGCCTCGTCTAATTTTGTCAATTCATCCTGACTCGGCTTTTTAGTGCAGCCGCTAAGGCCGCCAAGGGCCATGACGGTTGCCAGGGCAAAACAGGGGACCAAGCGTTTCAGCATGCGCATATACAATCTGCCTCCTTGTGCAAAAAAAAATACCGGACTTTAATAAATATACCTTTGCGATTTAATCGAATAAATTGCGCTCGTGCAACAATAGCCGTTTAAATTATAGTATGTTCAGAGTGAAAAAGTCAAGAAAAAAGCGGCCCGTAGTTCCCCTTGCGAGCAAAGACCTTTGATGATATCATCCAAACAATTAGAAACCATTGCATCAACGCTTTCATTTTAGTTAAATTCCTATAATCATGAATGTTCCCGTCGAGTCAACCAACCTTGAGCGCCACACCGATTCTCCCGCGGCGCGGGCGGCCATGCCCATGCTGGGCCAGAAGGTGGGGCAAAACCGCATCCTCGAACTGATCGCCGAGGGCGGCATGGCCAACGTCTATAAAACCTGGCACGAAGGCCTGGAGGTCGTGCGCGCCATAAAAATCCTCAAGCCGGGTTTTTCGGACGAAGCGCGCGACCGTCTGCAAACCGAAGCCAAAATTTCGGCCAACCTGCACCATCCCAACATCGTCGAAATTTACGTGGTTGATTTCTGGGAAGGCGCGACCCCTTACATCGAAATGGAATACGTGGAAGGCGCCTCCCTCAAAGAGCTTTTGCAGGAGCACAAGCGCCTGCCCGTCCAGACCGGGCTGGCGATCGGATATTTTATTTGTAAATCGCTTCAGTTCGCCCATAACCAGGTCTACACGCTGTACGGCAAGGAATACGCCGGGCTCGTGCACCGCGACATTAAACCGGCCAATATCCTGGTTTCGCGCGGCGGCATCATCAAGCTTGCCGATTTCGGCATCGCCAAACCGCTCGACGTAAGCCTGCATACGGTGGGCACCAAAGTCATGGGCACCTTCGCCTACTTAAGCCCCGAACAGCTCAACGGCGAAAACCTGGATTTGCGTTCGGACCTCTACGCCCTCGGCGCGGTGCTGTACGAAATGTTCTCGGGTAAAAAGGCCTTTCCCCAGCAGACCCTGGCGGAATTAGTCAACCAGAAAACCAAAGGGCATTACCTGCCGTTGCAGGCCTTCGACCAGGATTTTCCGCGCGGCCTTACGGCAATAATTGACAAATGCCTGTGCCTGGACCGCGCCAAGCGTTTCGGCAGCGCCGCGCAACTGGGCAAAGAACTTTTAATCCTGCTTAAAAAAAACTCCGCCGCTGCCCCGCAGGAGATAATTACCGCCTTTTTGCGCAATCCCGCGGCCACCACCAAAATCAGGATTTTTTCAAGCAAACCAAAACTCTGGTTGCGGGCGGCGGTCATTATCGCATCGCTGGGATTATTGACAGCCGCGATACTGTTTTTCGGTTCGCGGCATCCAAACCCCAAACCTTCCGCCTTGAACGCCCTGCCGGCGCAAACGACCGTGCCGCCAATTTCCACCGAGCCGCCTTCCCTGCCGCAACCCGCAGCCACGTTTTCGGTTACGGCGCCGCCGCCCGCGCCCTCCGCTGCGCCGGCGCCGGCAGCCCAAGCAGCGGTTCAAAACAGCATTTCCCGGCATACTTTACAAAAGGCGACAAGACCTTTGTCCGCAACGGCCGTGGAAAAAAATATGGGGCTTGGCCGCGGCGCGCTCGAGGAAGGCCAGTATAATTCGGCGCTGGCGTTTTTTCAAAAAGCGCTGGGCGCCGGGCCCGGCGATGCCGAGCGCGCCGAGATCGCGCTGCGCATGCTCGACGCCGCGATCGGGGCCAACAATCCGGTCCTGGCCGAATCGCTTGCGGTCGCCGCCGCCGGCGACGACGGGTACTATTATTTGCTCAAGGCGCGTTTACTTTACAACAAGGAAAACTATGCCGGGGCCGCCGGCGCCGTCAAAAGCGCCTTTGAGCGCCCTTCGCGCTACGCGCCCGATGTGAGTGAAAAGGCCCTCTTTTTATGGGCGCAAATCCTGGAGGCGCTCTACCGCCAAAAACCCAACCTGGAAAACAAGCGTAATTTTGTGCGTGCGTATCAAAAATACGCGGCAAGCTTTTGCGGCGAAACTTCCCAAAGCGAAAACTGCGCCACGGCCCGGGATAAGACTGCCGGAAACTAATAAACAGTCCTAATGAAAAAGAGTTTTAGGGCTTCTATCACGCCAACTCACCCCTTAATCCCCTCTCTTTAAAGAGAGGGGAAACCGAGGCTTTGCGAGGAGGGGTGAGTTAAAGCCGCGGCAAGATTCGCGGAATTCCCATAGGAATTATATTTTGCCAAGTGCGGAAAGCTCCACCCACCCGCTGACGCCGTTGGGCAGGCTCACCAACACCCATTGGTCGATCTGATTGCGAATGCGGAACTTGGTGCCTTCGTGCACCGTAAAGAGGCTTTTATTGCCGTCCGGCTGGTTCTTGGCGTCGAGCGCAGGGACGAGCACGATGGCGTAATTCGTTTTTTCCGAGCGGTAAATTTTGATTCCCGCGGAGACGCCGGTAAGCGCGGCCAGGACCGATAAGCAGGCGCCGCCGTAAATGATCCACAACCGTATGTTTCCCGAACTGTAAAGCAGCCCGGCAAAAAGGACGCTCAGCGCCAGCAGCAATCCGAGCAGCAGCCAGAGTTGCGCGGCCAGCCCCAGCAGATTGTGCAGGCGGCCGAGGACCACCTCAAAAAACGACTGCGGCGCCGGCGGGATTTTATCGACGATCGACGCGTTGACAAACCGCAGGTTGGCATTAATGTCGGGGTCGTCGGGGGACAAAGCATGCGCTTTTTCGTACATTAGAATGGCCTTCCCCATATTTTTTAACCTGAAATAGGCGTTCCCCAGATTATAATATACGTCTTTGTCCTGCACTGCCCCATCGAGGATTTTTTCATAATAACAGGCGGCGCTGTCGACGTTTTGCTGCTGATAAAACGCATTCGCTTTTTCAAACCATTGCTGCTCCAGCGCTTGGGCCCGGCAGGCGGAAGATAAGGCCGCCGCGACAATAAGGCCGATCATTGCCGTTAAGCTCTTCATCGCCGTTTCTCCTTGGAAAGCAGGGCATCGAGCGTTTTGATGCTTGCCTGCACACTTGAGAGCAATTGCTGTTTCATTTCCGCGGCCATGGCGGACCCGCCAAACCGCAGGGCGTCGATTTGTTCCAGCAGGCCCCGCAGTTGCGCGCAGCTCTCCGGCGAGACTTTGCGCTCGCACAGGATACTCTGCAATTCGTCAAGTGTTTTGCCCCCGGCGGCAAAGCCGCATTTGGCGGTGATGTAGTCGCCGATGAGCGCGG
>JAQUMP010000273.1:4300-5414 GCA_028718065.1 Chitinivibrionales bacterium
CACCCGCCGAAAGCGTCGGCGCCTCTTTGGCGATAAGCGCCAAACCGCGCGCGGCCTTGCCGTAGGCCCTGCTCCGTACGATCAGGCCGGCGTTCCTGCGCCGGTGGCGTGTTTGCAGTTTGTAAAGCAGCGCCAGCCCCGCGATTATAAACGGCAGCGGAAACAGCAGATACAAAAGAGGATTTTTATACGGGTCCGGCGACTGCCGCCGCAGCCGCACGCCGGTGTGGATATAGCGGATGTCGCGCCCGACAAGGGTAATGTCTTCCTGCGTGAGGTAGCGCGTGGCTTCCTTGGCGCCCGCCTTTCCCTTGAGCACGGTCACCGGGCGCACAACGGCCGAAAGGGTTTTATAGGTTTTGGCGATCGGGTCGAAATAACAATAGGTCACGGGCGGCAGGGCAAGAGCGCCTTCCACGCGGGGAATAATTAAAAACTTATAGCCTTTTCTGGTGGTCAGGCCCTGGGGCGTGGTATCGACCGAGGTCTGTTTTTCGGGCGTAAACACGTCGCAGTCGGCCAGAGCGGGCAGCTTTACATCCTCCACATTGCCGGGCCGGGTGTTGCCGCGCAGGCTGATCTTAAGGGTAATGGCGTCGCCTGCGCTAATTTGCTGCGGGTCGGCCTGGGCCTCGAGCGAAAATTGCCCCACCGCCCCGCTAAAGTTCGGCGGCGCGGGCTGCGGCGTCGCGGAAACCGAAATCGTCAGGCCGTTTGAGGAAACACTGCGAGGAATGCGCTGAATGGGATTGCCGAAAAAAGCCCCGCCGAAGAAATCGTCAAACGGGTCGCGGGCCTGCCGGCGCACCTGGCGCTGTTCGACATACTCAAACGGTATCGGCTGTATCGCAATATTGCCGCTTGTTAAGGGAACCAGGGCCATGTGCACGCTAAAAACCTGGTAGGGGCGGCCGTCGATCTGTTCCATAACGGCGGGAATATTGCCTTTAAGCAGGTTGGTGATGGCGAATTTATCGCCGAAGTTCTTTTCGACGCGATTGATAAAACCGGCAAAGCCCTCGTTGGTAAGCCCGACGCTCGACTGGGGCCGCACGGCCACCGCCATGGTGAGCACGGTCTGCTCCCCGACAAAGAGGTTCTTTTTAGAAAGAGA
>JAQUMP010000274.1 GCA_028718065.1 Chitinivibrionales bacterium
CGAGCGCTTGCGCCTGTTCGGGGAAAGTAATATCACGGCCGGCCATGGCAGCAAAGAAGCTTCCGGCCCTATCGTCTTTGTTCATGGCAAGAGCGATGAGCGCGCCGTAATACGAACAACGCACCGCAAGCACCGAATCCGGACCGGCCGCTTTTATGGTCTGGTCCACCATCTCGGCTGCCTTAACGAACTCTTTCTGGGCGATCAACAATTTAATAACGGCCACGGTAATATCGCGCGACTTTTCGTTGACGGGTAAAGAACGGCGAAACTGCTCGTAATAGTCAAGGGCACGTTCGACGTTGCCTTCGCTTACGGCGGCCTTGAGCGCGGCCGCGGCATCGTCCTGCGCATGCAACAGCGGAACGAACATGATTGAAAACAGGAAGGATACAAGAAGCTTATTCATTGGGGATTAAAATACGATTATCCTATTAATAATACTTATTAAATCGAATTATGATGGCGCTTAAAAAAGTGCCTTGATTGGGGAACCAAGACGTTTTCGTATCGGCGAAACAATTTGGATAAAAATTATTATTGCAGGCTCGGATGGTTCGGCAGGTCATTGTCCGGAAGAGGGCCCGTTTGTTCGGGCTGTTTTTTCGGACCAAAAACAAGATAAGCTGCTACACCGGCGCCGGCCGCAAGAACGCCGCCGCCGGTCCAGTACATAACTTTTTTAGAATTGTCTTTTTCCATGTAACTTGCCATTTTGGAGGGGTCGCTGTTCCATTTGTAATTGAACGATACGACGCCATACTGCTCCGTAATGTTTAAAATCGGGATGGCGCTCAAACTAAACGTAACAACCACCTGCGAATGCCACTCAGGTTTTAATCCGCGAACGGTTTTGTTGATGTCGACGGTTTTCTTTTCGACGGTAAACCCTTCGATCGGCGCCTGTTGAATGGAATTAATCGCCGAAGTCCCCATCTTTGTGTCGTTAAATTCAAACACAAGCTGTTTGGTGCGCTTGCGAACTTCGTAAAAATAACTGGAGGGTTTATCCATGAAAATAAAATAGCAGGAGACTACCATTTCCCCTTGTTTGGAGCTGGAAGTGTCGGCGGAGAGCTGCACGCCTTCGAGCACGGCATTCTGGACCAGTGCTTCTTCCTGTGCGTTTATTACGCATGCGCCCAGTAAACAAAACACAAAACAAAAGAATAACCGTTTAATTGCCATTGATAGAAGCTGCTGTTTCACGGTTAAAATTTCTCCGCGTTTGCATAATTGAATTTTTAAGAAACCGCTCTGCTAATAAAATATCCCCTTCTCACGGGGGTTGTCAATACCTTTGATTAAATTATATCAGCTTACCGCATAAAAGTCGAACAGTATATTGAAATATTGAGAAAAACGTCCTAACCCTCTAAAACAACACAGGCAACGCACATAAGTCGCTCATGGCTGATAGAGCAATGGACGCGCTGAATGCCATTGACTTTTGCTAATTTTAGCAGGCGTTCATCGCAGATGACAAGCTCGGGCCTTTTTCCGCCGCCCAAGGCCTGAATGCTTTTAAAATGGGCTATTTTCTGGCACTCGTCCGGCAAGGCCTTGTAAAAAGCTTCTTTTATCGCCCAGCGGCCGGCGAAGTGCGGTCCCTTTTTTATTTCCCCCGGGCAATCATTGATCTCGGCCGGGGTATAGACCTTTGACAAAAAGGATTTTCCGTAGGTATGGACGAGCTTTTCGATGCGGGCTATTTCTACAATGTCAATGCCGATGCCGATAATCATGGGGCCAACGCGCTATAAACCGCAATCGTCGCTTATAAAAACAGATCTTTGATTTTGGACCAGTTTGTTTTTTTGCTGGGAATAACGCCGAGGCGCTTGTCTAATTTTTGAGCTGGGACCGTGCTGGTGATTGTCTTTATGGAATCGGAAACGGTTTTTGCCGTACCGAGCTGCGATTGGGCGGTAAATATAAAGGAACTTGTACTTATAATTAAAACGAATAAGTAGAATTTTTTCATAAAATTTTGTATCCTACGAACCCCACTTGATTATTAATATAATCGATTTTTAAAAAAAAACAATACTTTTAATAAAAATATAGAGCTGACATCTTTACTTTGCTATATTAAATTACGTTTTAAAAAGCAAAACACGTAATATCAATATATAAAATTGCCATATCCGCAATAAATACAAAGTGTTATATAATTATATATGTTGCAATAAGTATAATAACAACCGTAAGATTATTTATATCAATACAATATACTTATTTTGGCTGTTGCGTGGAATCGCGATTAGCTACCAATAATAAATCAAGGGGACAATCAAAGCCGCTAAAAACGGGTTCGCCAAAAGGATGATCGGAACTGGCTACAGTAATCCGGTATTTTTGCGCGACAATATAGGTGTTTTGAACATTCACCTGCCAAAGGACCGAAAATGTGGAGCCATTGATTTTTTCGATAGTGGCGGCCTGTAACAATTTAAGCAATCCCCATTGCCCGGAAAAAGCGATATCCTGGGAAAAATCGTTGCTGATGGCTATTTTAAGGGCCGCGCCCTTGGAATCGGACTCTTGCGGCCAGTCAAATTGGGCCGATTTGCCGCCCGGCGAAAAATCAAAGGTCTGGCCGTTGACAATGAGTTGGGCATTGTTTTTATTGACGGGAAGCGGGGTGATGGCGAGGGTAAATACCCGTGCGGTCCCATCCGGCTTAAAAAACATGTCACGCAATCGTTCCGCGGCTGAAAGTGATTTTGCAAGGCTCGGATTAAAATTAAAGCTCAGCGGCCCCCCCGAACGCACCATCCAGCCGGAAGAGTTTTTTACGATAAACGGCGCAAGCGATCGTTCGTAAAATCCCCAGAACGCGCCGGTTGTGGGTCTGAAAAAATCCATGACATCCGAATATGCGGCGTCCTCGCCTTTACTGGAAAATGGATAGCGGCCGGCAAGCCTGTTTGTAAAGGGTCGCACGATTTGGGCCTGCCAGCGAGCGTTAAGCGTTCGGGTGAGTGTTCCCGATAATGCGCCGCCGGTCTGGACAAAGGGCAACAAAAGCGCCTGCTGCAAAGGCTGCCCGAGGCCCTCGGGCATTCCGGCCATTGAGGATTCTACGTATTTCCAGCCGCCGAAGAGCGGATCGGCTTCCGACCCGTTAATAATTGTTACCAGCGCGTCCTCGCCCGATGCGCTTACGCCGTCAAGTTTTCCGGCCAGCGTCAGCAGCTTGTCGCGATAACCTTCGTAGCCGCCTAAGGTCCCGCCGCCCGCTTTGGTAAAGTTACGCAGAGCATCGAAGGTCGCATTAACATCATCGAAGGGAGTATGTCCTGCAAACGGCAAGGAAAAACCGCCGGCGGAATCGGCCACGCTTTTCGCGCCTTTTATTTTGGAGGTTGCCTCAAGCGCTTTACCGGCGGCCGCTTCCGCTAAATTCTGCGATTTCAGCTGGGTTGCCGTACCAATCGCCTCCAACAATTGCTTAATCTCCGATTGATCGCTTCCGAGCTTCTGGAGCATGCGCGCGCTGCGCCCCACGTCGCCGAATTGTTCGCAGGCAATTGACTTTAGAAAACCGCACCATTGCGCTTTAAAATCCGCGCAGTAAGCCTCGAGCATGGCGTCATGCAAATGCCCGCTATTGATTTGGGGCATTTGTTCGCGCGAAAGCCCTAAAACCCAATCGATGGCATAGGGATCTTTGCTGGCCTGGTTCAAGGCGTCGGCGACGATTTGATCGAAGCCTTTTTGGGTATACAGAAAACTAATGGTCGCATCGGTTTTTAAAAGACCCGCCTCGCGCCGGTTTATTAATTGGTCAAGCGAAAGCCTGGGCGCCTTGTCCAACTGGCGCGCAATGACCGTTTGGTAAAGCGTTGCGGCCGAGGGAAGCACGGCCAATCGCTGGCGCGCCGTGGCAACCATCTGCTGGTTTTCCTGCACCAGGGGCGCCTCGCCGCGCTTGAGGAATAGCGCATAGAGCCCCAAGTTTTGCGCCAGAATAACTTCCAGGCGCTGGGGCAGGCGCGCCGAACCGGTCGTTGACAATAACGATTGCTTGACGGCCTCAAACAGGGCTTCGTGCACAAAGGCGGTATCGAGCTCCTTACGGTGCGTGCCGGCCGCCTCGGAAATAGAAAGATATGCCTTGAGTGCATTGTAGAGGCTATTATATTGTTCCCCTGAAAGCTCGCCATAGGCTTGCATGGCTTCGTCGATGCGATATTCGAAGTACTTGACGGCAGGATAAATACAGAGCTGCTGCAGGCGCGCCACATAGGCCGGCTTAAGGGCCGCTAGCACGCTGTTGCCCTGATACATGAAAGGAGCAATCGTAAAAGGCGCGCCGTGGTCATGATAGCGTTCCAGTTGCGCCATAGTAGCGCCCAAGACGCCTAATTGATTGTATTGGTCAAGCAATCCGGCTTCGCCGCTTACGGGCGCCCTGAGCGCCTTTTCGGCCTGCGCGAGCAAGGTTTGCGACCGCAGCAGGGAAAAACCCAACCATAGCGCTGCGATGACCGCAAGGAGCGAAATTCCGGCGGCCGCCGCGAACCAGCGAATGGATTCGGCACGGCCGCGTTTCTGAGTGGCAGTCGCCATGCCTTTGTCGGCGACCATGATCTCCCGGAACAAAGGCAACACGAACAGGGATTGCACCTCGGATTTTTTGGCGCCGCCCATCTCTTTTTTTTGGGCATCTGCCGGGACAAAAAAATCACGTTTGGGATTGAGCGGATGGTTGGCGATGGTCCGGCTGATCTCCGCCGATGGCGGCAACTCCTGCGTCGCGGCCGGGGAAATAGTTCGGCACGTTGTAAAGTAAAATCCCCTGAAAATAGGTTTACCTTCGTAACTGGACGGTTTAAAAAGCTCCGTAATAAACGAGGCCAGCTTTTCCTGTATGCCCTCGAAATGAATGACAAAACGGCAGATCATACGCCTGCCGGCGTCGCTCTTTTCTTTAAAAAGCTTATCGAGCCTTAAATCATTGAGCGATTTGGCAAGCACGCCGTACTCTTCCAGAAATGCAATGCGCGAAAGCATGGCCTGCTGTTTGGCCGATAACGTCGCCCCGAAAATTTGTTCGCGGGCGCGCGCAACCTGATCGCCGAAATAGTCGAAAAAACCGGGGACTTCGTCGGCGCGGTTAAATATAAGGTATACCGGAAATTCGATCCCCCATGCTTTGATAAGTTCGTCGATACGACTGCGGGCCATACGCGCTTTCTCACGGATTTGCGCGTCTGAAGATTCCAGAATTTCCTTGGCGCTTACCACGAGCGCGATGCCGTCGAGCGGCTTCTGCGGGCGGACCTTGTTAAGCGCGGCAATCAGGGCCTGCCATTGTTCACGACCGTTGTCCTCTATAAAGGCGCCAGGGGTATCGATCCAAACGGCCTCATTGGCGAACCGCCAGAAAATCTGGG
>JAQUMP010000275.1 GCA_028718065.1 Chitinivibrionales bacterium
CTCCTTTTTTTCTATGGCCTCCTCTTTGCCCTTCTGGGCGGCCTTATCTTTGTTTTTAAAATAGCCTTTTAAAAAGAAACTTTGCTTGGCGGCATTCATATTTTCGTTTAATCCCTTGCTGCCTTTTTCCAGGCTCACGATGGTCTGATTAACATTATTTGCCAAGGTTGAATCCTGGATTAATCGCGAAAGTATCCCATTCCCGGAATTTACTTTACTGGTAATATCGGCCAACTGTTCCGAAATAATCGCGGCATTGTCCGCCGTTATCTTAAGGCTTGCCATGATGGCGTCCGTTTCCGTCGGCTCCTTCGACGCGATATGTTGTCCGTCTTTTGCGGCAGAGGCTTCACTGCTCCCTTGGGAAATAATCAAAACGCGGTCGCCGATAATTCCGGAGGAGCCTATGCCCGCTTCACAATCCGTTTTAACGAACTGCTGGACGTTTCTTTTTATCAACATGTCAACCCGCACCGTTGAGTCGTTGATTATGGCAATGTTGTCGACCGTGCCTACATTGATTCCGGCGAAGCGCACATTGCAGCCGACCTGCAATCCGCTGACGTTATAAAACGTGGTGGTCAGTTTAAAGACCGGGCTAAATAAGTTTTTCTGCTTACCCATCAGGAAAATGGCAACCACAAAAAGCGCCAATCCTCCCGCAATAAACAGGCCTAAACGTGTTTTAAATTTTGGTGCGTTGGTATTCATTTGCAAGGGACCTCGTTTATTTAAAGAAAGTTTTAATCGCCGCATCGGCTGAATTTTCAAACTTTTCCAATGTTCCTTCCAGGTAAACTTCGCCGTTTTGCAACATGATAACGCGGTTTGCCGTAGCGCGGGCGCAGCCGATATCATGCGTGATAATAAGGGAAGATGTTTTGTATTTTTTTTGGACCTCGTTGATAAGCGAGCTTATTTCGTCCGAAGTTGCCGGATCGAGTCCGGTCGTAGGCTCATCGTACAACATTATCAGGGGGTCAACAATAATCGTGCGCGCCAGGCTGATGCGCTTGCGCATGCCGCCGGATAGTTGCGACGGCATTTTATCCCCGCCGTTGGGCAGCCCTACGTGTTCTAAAACCTCGGGCACTTTTTCTTCGATTTCTTTTTGGGAAATGCCTTTTCGTATTCGTCGCAGGGGAAATTCCAAATTTTGTTGCACGGTCATGGAATCATACAGCGCCCCGCTCTGAAAAAGAAAGCCGATTTTCCTGCGCAGCTCTCCCAGGCCGCCCCGGCTTAAGGCGCCCACGTTCTCTCCCAGCACCGTAATGGTTCCGCCGTCGGGATTTAATAAGCGCACGATGCATTTTATCAGGACGGATTTTCCGGAGCCGGACCTTCCCAGCACCACCAGATTTTCGCTTTTGTTAAGTTGCAGGGACACGTCTTTTAATACGTCCTGTCCGCCGAAGGATTTTTTAAGATTATTTATTTCAATGACCGGTCGGCCGTTTTTAGTATTTGCGGTATTCATGGTATCAGCATATCCGTGATTTGAACGGCGATCATATCCACGATTATTACCCACAGCGAAGCCGAAACCGCGGCGGAATTTGCGGCAACGCCGACGCTCTCGGTTCCGCGGCCGGCGTTGTATCCTTTATAGCATCCCACAAAACCAATCACCGCGCCGAAGAAAAACGATTTAATCACCGCGGGAAAAAGATCCATGAACCGGACTTTGCCGAACGCCTGCGAAAAAAACAAAACAAAGGTAACGTCGCCTTTAATATTCGCCCCCACCCAGCTCCCTAAAATGCCGAGGGCATCGGCATAGAGAATCAACAGCGGTATCATAAACGTGGCTGCCAGCACCCTGGTGACGACCAAAAATCTCATGGGATTGACGGAGGAGACTTCCATGGCGTCAATTTGCTCGGTCACTTTCATGGACCCTAACTCCGCGCCCATGCCCGATCCTATTTTCCCGGCGCAAATAAGCGCGGTTATGACCGGTCCCATTTCCCTGATAAGGGATATGGCCACCATTCCGGGAAGCATGGAAACCGCCCCGAAATTTATGAGGGCCGGCCGCGATTGGATCGTGAGCACCAAACCCATAATGATGCCGGTTACGGAAATAAGCGGCAATGATTTATAACCGATATTAAAGCATTGGCGCAAAAATTCCTTAAATTCAAAATCGCGGGAAAATATTTCTTTAACGGTCGCCGCGATGAATAAACAAGCATCGGCGACTTCTCTCAAATATTTTTTCAGGTTTTCCAAAAGCTTTTAATCCGTAAATTATTTTTATCAGACGGCTGAGCCGACATACCTATAATATGTAGCAACCGCCATGCCGAACCGCGAGGCGTCGCGGGGACATCGGAATTGCCGCCTTAGCGCCTGCACGACTTGCTGGTATTTTTTTCCACTATCGGCGGATTGGCCATGTTTGGGCCCGTAGGAGTGATTACCGGGCCGGTGATAATGGCGTTTTTTGTTTCAATCACCGAAATTTATGCGATGGAATTAAAGGAGCATCTTGGTTAATGCGGGGCCTTCCCGATGGAATGACCATCGGGAAGGCCCGCGTTGAGGACGGTTGCTTACTTTTCCGTTACGCCCGTTCGTTCGGGACTCCTCTGGGGTGTAAGTCCCGCCAGGTCGCCGATCACGTTGACAAGCTGCTGATTGGCCGGCACGATGATCTTGGCGTTGTTCTGGAGCGCCGATTGCACCGTTTCCAGCTTCTTTAACATCTGGGAATTTCCCACAAAATATTTGTCCGCGGCCTCGTTTACCAAGCGGATTGCTTCGGCCTCGCCCTCGGCATGCAGAATGCGCGCCTGGCGCACGCCTTCGGCCTTTTTTATTTCGGCGCGCTTGATGCCGTCGGCCGTGGTTTCGGCCGCGGTGGCAAAATCGATCGCGGCGATTTTTTCGTTTTCGGCTTTGACGATTTTATTCATGGTATCCTGCACGTCTTTGGGCGGGTCGATTTCCTTGAGCTCGGCGCGCACGATGTCGATACCCCAGTGCGTGGTCTCCTGGATGAGGATCTTGTGCAGTTCGTCGTTTATTTTGCCGCGCTCGCTGTTGGCTGACTTGAGCGAGAGCGTGCCGATAATGTTTCTGAGCGTGCTGCGCGAAAGGTTTACAATCTGGTAGTTTACGTTGTTGACGTTGTATTGGGAATTTTTAACGCTCTCCTCGTCGCCCTTGACTTTATAGTAAATCTGGGCGTCGACCATGGCGTTTAGGTTGTCGTTGGTGATTATTTCCTGCGGATTGGCGTTTACGAGCTGCTCGGTAACGTTTACCTGATACATGTGGTCGACCACGGGGATTATCCAGTGGAAGCCGGGATTTGCAAAATGGCTGTATTTGCCAAAGCGCTCCACCAGCCCGCGGTGCGTGGGCCGCACGATGCGGATGCCCGTAAAAAAAAGAAAAATAATTATCCCGGCCAAAGGCCAACCCCACATAAACGCATGCGTTTCTTGCATGAAATCCTCCTTGTAAATGGTTTAAAAGGTCCTATTTCCGCAATGCCGAAAGTTTTTTGAACAAATCGATTTCCTGGTCGGTAAGATGCTCCGGCATGTGGATATCCACGGTAACGAACAAGTCCCCGAATTCGTTTTTTTTGCCGAAAACGGGCATGCCGAGTCCGCGCAGCCTGAGCACGTTATGGTTCGGCGTTTCCTTGGCAATATTAATTTTGACCGCGCCTTTAAACGTTTTGACCAAGGTCTTTCCGCCCAATATTGCCGTGTAAAGTTCGACGGGAATGGTGCAATGAAGGTCGTTGCCCTTACGATGAAATTCGGGGTCCGGCGCAATGGCCACGGTCAGAAAAAGATCGCCGTTTTCCCCATTGTTAAATCCCGGCATGCCTTTGCCGGCGATTCTTAACACCTGCTGGTCGGCGATGCCGCGCGGAATCGTGACCCTTATGGTTTGGCCAT
The DNA here is from genome assembly GCA_028718065.1 of Chitinivibrionales bacterium. GTDB lineage: Bacteria > Fibrobacterota > Chitinivibrionia > Chitinivibrionales > FEN-1185 > JAQUMP01. Next base: position 3,921 of record JAQUMP010000275.1, read on the forward strand.
CGAGCTGGATGAGCCGCACGGTTCCATGGTAGGCCTCCTCCAGCGTAAGCGTGGTTTCGGCCGATAAATCCTCGCCTTTAAAAGCGGCGCTCCTGCGCCCGCGCCGCCTGCCGCCGCGCTCGCCGAACAAAAGTTCAAAAAGATCAACATCTTCCTCTCCGCCGAACATCGATTCAAAATCTTCGCCGCTCGTGCGCTGTTCACGGCGATTGCGGGCATTGGCATACTTGGACCAATCAAATCCTCCCGGCGGGGCGCCGGCTTCCTCGTACTGTTTATAATCCGCGCCGAAGCGGTCGTATTTTTTGCGCTTCTCCGGATCGCTTAGGACCTGGTTGGCGTCGTTAAGCTCGTTAAATTTATCGGCCGCGGCTTTGTCGCCCTTGTTTTTATCGGGATGATACTTAACGGCAAGTTTGCGAAAGGCCTTTTTTATGTCGTCGGCGCTGGCCGTCTTGGGCACGCCTAATATTTTATAATAATCTTTGTAATTCATTTATTGTTTGTCAACTTTTTATTTTGTTTAATTACAATTAATAACAATCGTATGTCCGTTGCCACTCTCATCGCTATTCCCCAGCGACGAGGTTTCGCCCAAACGTGCGTCGGCATTGCCCAGAATTACCGGTACTAAATCCATAGACGCCAGCGTCACCTCGATATCAAAGGCCAGCGGATCGATTAAAAACGCCGTTACCAGTTCCCGCACTTTGCCGATTTTTTCGGTGCCCGGCAGAAATTGTTCGAACTGCTGCCGTGGCAGCGGGCCGAGACAAACGGAAATTTTTCCGGCGACATCCCAGATCATGGTTCCCACCACGGTATTTACCCCGAGTTGGGCGCCGGCGCCGATACAACAGGGGTTGGGATTGGGCGCCCAGCGCCCGGTAAACTCACGCACGGCACAGGGGATCCCGCCGAAAAAATCGGCGATGAGCGTCTTGAGTCCCTCGGCCGAACGGCTTTTGGAAGCGAGCATCCCCGCATAAGTCAAGAGAAGCGCCTGCTCGCCGGATGTTTTGCTTTCCCGTTGGGTCAATCCTGCCAGGCGCATCAGCGCCGTGGTCACGGGACTTCCATGAATCGCGCCCAGGGCCTGCAGAAAACGGTATTTTTTCCAGGCCCTGTAAAAAAATACATAAAAACGGTGGTTAAAGATCGCCAGGAAATCTTCAAGCGCCCCGGCATGTTCGGGGTATTTGACGATATATTCCGTAAAGTAAACCGGCAGCGGCGAGGAGGCGCCCGTGAGCCCCATGAATGCCAATACCATCTTTACGCTATTGCCCTCGGCCGTGATCCGGCTGATGTCCGAGGCAGGGAAGCGGAGCGAGGGATCGGAAAAAAAACGCAGGCGTCCGCCTGCGAGCGGATCGTTTTCCCCGCGGTTATGCAGGTATTCTTCGCAGAGTGCAACGGCCTGGAAAAAATTAAAGGCCCCGGCGCGCGCCTGCAAGGTCC
>JAQUMP010000276.1 GCA_028718065.1 Chitinivibrionales bacterium
TATTCTGCCGGTGCTGGCGAGTACATGCACGGTATCCGATGATATTCCCGGAGAGCATACCGCTATTCTTGCGCCGGATTTTGCGGTGCCGTCGCCCCGAAAAATCACCGTATTTGTTGTAGGCGGATCTATATCCAAAGTCATTGTTACTTTTATAGGAAGTTTTGCAGGTTGCTGATATATTACATCTCCAACCCCATAATCGGTATAAGCCGGGGAAGATCTCGTAAAAACAAGACTCTGCATAGGATTTGTTGACACATCAAAAAATACGCCGCAATGCTCGGATGTATTGGCGATGGCGCGGCTCTTTGCGATGAGCAATTGCATTTTTATGGTTTTAGAGGCATTGTGCATGCGAATGGCGTTCATTGTTTTTATATAGGTGGGCATGGCAAGCGCCGAAAGGATGCCGATAAGCACGACCACGACTATTATTTCGAGCAGCGAAAATCCACGCGAATTTTTGGGGGAGAGTGGCATAATTTAATTAATCTTTCTATTATATCTAATTTTACATAATGGCACATTAAAAATCAAGCGTAAACGGTTTAATTAATCGGTTAAATGGCCTTTTCCCCAAATCAGGATTTCCCGATCTGCAATATTTCCACTTTTGTTTTGCCCTCATTGACAAGACCGGATGCTGCTGTCTGCCAGGATAAATTATTTCCGGTAAGTTCGTGCTTAAAGTCATCCCAATATTTCCGGCAGGGGTCGGCGATATAGGAAATCCCGCCGGGTTTTAAACTTTGGGACAAAAAAGAGACGACCGCTTTTTTCCATCGCTCTTCGTAAAGGATGTCCGACCCTACAATAAAATCAAAAGAGGGCTTAAAACTGCCGTGGCGCCAGTCGCAACAAACCGCGCGGATATCGCAATTGTAAAAACGGCCCTGGGCCGCGGCAAAACGACAGGCATCCGGGGAAACATCGAGCGCGATAACTTTTTGGCCGCGCCGGGCGAGCAGGGTGGAAATAATGCCCAGACCGCACCCGATCTCGCCGATAATGCCGAACATGCTTCGGGAGGAGGACGAGAGGTATTCAAATAAAAATTGCGAAGTGGGCCAGTTGTCGGCCCAGTAGGGCAGAAAACCGTCTTTTTCGAATTGCTCCTCTTTGACCTGGTCCATGAGATAATCAAGATGGGCGGGCTTAAAAAAAGTCCACGGTTTGCCCTCGGTATCGTGCAGGGAAAACGGGACCACCGGCATGGAAAATTGTTTATCGGGCAAGGCTGCCTTCGGCCAGGGAGTTAATGACGACGTTGGTGACCCATCGCAAAGAGGTATTCTGGCGCGGGTCAACGGTACCGAGGGTTTTAAGCCACTCTTTTTCTTTATATCCTTCGGTGTAGCAGATCATGAGCCTGCCCTGATTGGAGACGCCGAACACGCCCATTTCCCCATAGGGAAGAATGTTCGGTTGCAGCGCCTGGGTGGTGGGCACTTCGGTAATATTAAAGAACGACGAAAATATCGGGTGTTTTTTTTCCGGCAGTTAGCGCAGCCGGCTCATCATGATGTCGCCGGTTTTTTTAAACAGGTCTGCCTCGATCCGGTAAATGTAATAACCGCTTTCGACTTCGTTCCCCTGATTGTCAACTGCATACCATTTGTAACCGCGGTTTTTCTGGATATAAAACCCGGCCTTGAGGTGCTTAAGCGTATCGGAAAAAACCTGGTTCCCCAATTTGTTAAAAATGGTAAAAGTGACATTGGTCTCGCGCGGGATGCCGAAGGCAAAAAACGTCCAGGGATGAAAAACGCGCGGCATGGGATCGCGGAACTCATAGCCGCTGACCTGGCGGTCGTCTTTGCGCAATTTGTTAAGCGTGGCCACGCCCACCGGGTCGGAAACATCCTCTTTGGTGATCTGAGATATAAGGCCGCGGATCCCGGTCTCTTTATCCAGCCCGACGGCGTTGATAAAGTATATAAATCCGGCCTTGTCCCCAGTCGGAGGATTAATATAGGTGCGCAGGAGGCGCAGGTTTTCTTCCGCTACCGTGGCGGGCACGCCGCGCGGGTCGCAAAAAAGAATAGGCAGTTTCATGATTTCCGAAATGCGCAGGAAAAAATAGATCCCCTTTAATTCCGATCCGTCGGGAGTATTTTGCGCCATGAGGTTTAAAAAAGATTTTTCGGCATCCTGAAGATATTCTTCTTGCCACCGGGAAAGGTCCGGATAGTTTTCCCTCATTTTTTTGGCCCAATCGCCCTTTTCGATCACAAAAAATTTGGGATTAAATTTTATTTGCAGGTATTCCGTCATGAGCTTTTTAACACGGGACTTAAAAGTTTCGTATTGGTGCTCGCCGATGTAGGGCAAGGCTTCGGCCAGATAACGCTGCGCGTCGATATCGGGTTCTAAAGGAGAAATGGTTTTTGCGCTGGAGAGCGCCTGGTTTTTGGATTCGACCAGCCAGTGGTCAAAACTTTTGTAAATGCCGTCAAACGAAATCGCGCGGGCGCCGAGCTGTACTTTTACGTTGGTATTTTCGGAAATGAAATTGGCGATGTTTTCGAGCTCGCCGTTGGCCCAGGGATCGGCATTGTCATTACCGGGAAGATCGAGTATTGCCAGCGTGACCTTGCCGGTGGTGCGCTGGCCGGTACCCACGGCAACGGCTTTTTGCGACTCCTCGTTGGCGCTCGAAACATCGAAATTAAACGCCATTTTAAGGCTCATGGTAGGGAGCATGGAACTGGTGACCATGGAGGTAAGATCGGTTGATGTAACATTCATGGCCTGCCCGCTGAGGTCGGGAGCGTCCATGCTGCCTCCCATATTGGCAAGCATGCGCGGATCGAAGTTGGCATCGAGCTTGGGTTGGTTCGTCATGGTCGGATTAAATTTGACTTCCAGTTGCGGCGGGGCCTTTATATCGGCCCGCGGCGGTGGCGGCGGCGGTGGCGGCGGCGGTGGCGGGGCGGTCATTTCCGTAATCTGTGATTCAATGCTTTTGGTAAATTTTTTACCTTCCGGGGTTTGCAACAGGAGAAATGCCAACAGATGCAGACCGACAATGATAAGAATGGAAATCTGGGTGACTTTACGGTTGCTTTTGCGTTTGCGATCGACCTTGAGTGCCATAAAATCTAATACGTTTAATCGTTAAAAGAAATTGGGGGTTTCAGAGAAAATTACCTCATGGAAAAAGTGGAGTCAATAAAAGCATGGTTAAAAAAATGGCCGGGCCTTTTTTAGTTGATAAATCCGCCGTAAGGCGATATAATAAAGGGGTGTTAAGCCCGGGAAAACAAGAGAGGATGCATCGATGAGCGGGCCCGTAAAAAAAATAAATATTGACGAAGTAGAAGAAGGCATGTTCATCGAAGATGTTTTTAACGATTCGAATGTTTTATTGCTTTCCGCCAATGTGACCGTTACCAGTAGAGGCCAGATCGAGCATCTTAAAAACCAGGGGGTTTGCAGCGTTTATATAAATACGGTCAAGGGCAAGGACGCGCCGCCCAAAGAAAATGAATCCCCGGCGGTTTCTGCCGGCGACTCCCAGGAAATGGCGGCCCGCAACCGCGCCGTAAGTTACTTTGAGGAACTTGAGCGCGCCCGGTCGATCCACCGCCAGACCATTAAAACCGCCAAAGACGCGCTCGAGGCGATCCGGCTGGGGCGTGATTTTTCGGTGGCCTCCATCGAACAGGCCGCCGAAGGCATCGTCGAGAGCATCATTAATAATCCGGATGCGCTCATCAGCCTGTGCCAGATCAAGGGATATGACGAATATACCTATGTTCATTCCGTAAATGTCGGCGTGCTCATAACCTCCTTAGCCAACATCATGAGCTATTCCCGCCAGCGCATGCTCGAAGCCGGGATGGGCGGGATCCTGCACGACATCGGCAAGATGCGCGTGCCCGAATATATCCTTAACAAGCCGGGAAAGTTTACCGAAGCGGAATTTAACATCATGAAAAAGCACCCCCGGCATGGGCTTGACATCATCGAAAACAAGCCGAATATCGCCGAGCTTTCCAAGGTCGTTATCATCCAGCACCACGAGCGCTACAACGGCAGCGGCTACCCCCTTGGGCTCAAGGCCGAGCAGATCAAGGAGATCGGGCTTATAAGCGCGGTCGCCGACGTCTACGACGCCCTGACCTCCGACCGCATTTACCGGGCGGCCTGGACGCCGCAGAAGGCGCTGGCGCTCATATTCCAGGGGTGCGACAAGGAATACCACCGCGGCATTGTGGAACGCTTTACCAAACACCTGGGGATTTATCCGGTGGGCAGTTTCGTGCGGCTGGTATCCGGCGAAATGGGCGTGGTGGTGTATGTTGACAAGGAGAGTCTTTTGGCGCCGCGCGTGCTGGTGCTGTTCGATCCCACCGGCAAGCGCCTCAAGGACCCGCTGGAATATGATTTACTCAAGCTTCAGACCGAAAATCCGGGCGAGTTTAAGATCGATATTTCGCTCAACCCCAAGGCCTTTCAGGTGGATGTTAACCATTATCTGCGCGATAAAACCGCCCTGGGTTAAAAGGGGCGCGCGGCCGTTTTGTGGTTTACAGGATGGTAATTTACTAAAAGGAAGAAACATGCCCGGCAAACATTGCAAACTGTACGACGAGCAACTGGTAAAGAGCATCATGGTGTCGACGGCGTTTTACATTCTGGATTATTTAAAAGGAAATCCCATACTAAGCGAGCAGGAAGTGTATGATTTTGTCCAGCGCAATGCCGACAGCGTAATCCAATATACGGTCGACGAAATCCACGACGAACCGGCCGCGCCCGATGTTGGCCCCGAAGGCCCCACGCTGCCCGAAACCGGATGGGAAAGGGAATTGCCGCCGGAAGAATAGACATTGTTTAATCCGCAAGCCTCAAAATTTGGTTCAACTGAAAGCTCCTCCAAAAAATCTCTTGCTTTATTAACTTTTTTGTATTAATTTTATTAGCACTCGACCAAGGCGAGTGCTAATAAGTTTGTAATTATAATTTAAATCAATAACTTATAAACTTACCAGTAACAGTTTTAAAATATTCTTTAACTTTTAGCAGGAGGAGTTGTATGAATGTTAAGCCTTTAGCAGATCGCGTTCTTGTTCGCGCCCTGGAAGCCGAAGAGAAAACAGCCGGTGGAATCATTATTCCGGATAATGCCAAAGAAAAACCTCAGAAGGGCGAAGTCATTGCCGTGGGCGAAGGCAAAATCGCCGACAATGGCGCCAAGATCAACATGAGCCTTAAAAAGGGTGATAAAATCCTGTACGGAAAATACAGCGGCACCGAAGTAACGGTGGACGGGACCGAATATCTTATTATGCGTGAAAGCGACATTCTCGCGATTATATAAAACGATAGAGACGCACGGCCGTGCGTCTGTACGAAAGAAAGAAATCA
>JAQUMP010000277.1 GCA_028718065.1 Chitinivibrionales bacterium
CAGGAGCCTTTACCTATGCGCATGGATCAACAACGATCTGCTTAAAAAAAACAGGACCGCCATGCGCCTGTACGATTCGCTCTGCGCCCGCTATCCCACGAGCGACCTGTGCACGCGCTGCGCCCAACCGCGCCTTAAAACCGCGCGCGATACGCTTGCGGCGCACGGCCTGCTAAAAAAGTTTACCGCAAACGATCAGAGCGCAAAATCGGATGGCAAACCTTCGGAGGCCGCCAAGGTTGGTGCAGCGCCATCGCCGGCGTCGCCGGTAATTGCCGACACTTCTAAAAAAGCCCCTCCTAAAAATGCGGTCGATTCTCTTTCCCGACCGGCCGTAAAACCGGCCCTTATCAAACAGGATTCAACGAAAGCTGTCCCCCCAAAATCGGATTCCCTAAAAGCGTTTCCACCTCATAAAACCCCTGCCGGCGCTCTAGGGGTGTTCTCCGATTCCGTTCCCAAACCTGCCGCGCCGCGCCCGGCGTCAATAGATTCTTCCAAACCGGCCTTAAAACCCGCCCCGGCAAAAACACCAGTCGATTCCTTGACCCCGCCTAAAAAAGTATCTGCCGATACCACAATGCCTGCGCGCGATACTAACGCCACTCATCGATAAAAAAACATTTTCAGGTGATGATATAGTATTTTTATCGTATTATGAAATGTGTAATCTGTCATGGCAATACGATTGAAAAAAAAGAAGTAAAAGAAGAATGCCTCATCGGCAACGATGTAATCTATGTCCCGCTCGAAGTGCTCGAATGCACCACCTGCGGCGAACGGTACTACGACCGCAATACTAAAAGGTATTTGGAGGAAATCCAACAAAAAGTGGCGGAAAAAAAAGTCGGTCTTAAAGAAATCGGCAAGGTAATGATCCTGGCGGCATGATTATCGTTTTGCTGCGCGCGATACTATTTTAAAGAAATAAAATTGTGGCCTTAAACCGTCATCGATGATATAATTTTCTATTACGCGGTTTTTAGAACATTACGGCTGATTTTTCTTAAACAATACCATTATTTCACAGGAGGGTTTTATGATCAGGGTCAAGCGCACGCTTGTCTATGTGGGAATCGCTTTTGCAGCCGTCGCCATCGGCGGTTGCGGCGGCAAACAGGTCACCCGTATCGACGCCAACTCCACGGTTGATCTTTCGGGCAAATGGAACGATACCGATTCGCGTCTGGTAGCCGAAGAGATGATCGGCGACTGCCTTTCGCGGCCCTGGTACATGAATAAATACGCCAACAAAACCCCGGTGCCTAAAATTATCGTGGGCACGGTGCGCAACAAGAGCCACGAACATATCAGCGTCGAAACTTTTGTCAACGATATGCAGCGCGTGCTGATTAACTCCGGCAAGGTCGATTTTGTCGCCAGCAAGACCGAACGCTCGGAGATCCGCGAAGAAAAAGCCGATCAGATGGCCGGCAACGCCGCCGAAGGGACCGTTAAAGAAGCGGGTCAGGAATCAGGCGCCGACCTTATGCTTACCGGCGAAATCAATACGATCGCCGACCAGGAAGGCAACAAGAGCGTCATGTATTACCAGATCGACCTGCAGCTTATCGACATTAAAACGCACGTAAAGCTCTGGATCGGCGACAAGAAAATAAAGAAATATATTACCAAGAGCAGTGCCACTCTGTAAAGACCTATACAAGGATGACCGTAGCGGCGTCAGCGCGGTCGTCCTTTTTTTTGTACTTTGCAAACCTACCTTCCCGTTAAAAAAGGAGTTGCGATGGCCCGTTTCACCGGTAAACCCAATTGCCTAACGTTAATTATTGTCGGTTGTCTGTGCGCCGTGCTGGCGCTTTCCTGCAGCACAAGCCTGCAGCGGGTCAAACTGCTCGGCAATACCGTGAGCCAGGGCAACTACCTAAAAGCAATCGCCGACATCCGCAACTCCAAGAAACTGTATGGCGACAAAAACCGCCTGCTTTACTATATGGACCAGGGCGTGCTGTTCCATTACGCCGGGCTCTACGACTCCAGCAACGCCATGCTGGAAACAAGCGAGCAGATCATCGACGACCTTTACGCGCGCTCCATAACCAACGAGGCCGCCTCATTATTGACAAACGACAACATTCGCCCCTATCGCGGCCGGCGTTACGAGCGCGTGCTGCTGCACGAGTATATGGCCTGCAATTACCTGGGCAAAAACCAGTTCGACGAATCGCTGGTGGAAACGCGCAAGATGCAGGTTATTTTTGACGAAAACGCCGCCAAGGACAAGGCCGAATCCAAAAAATACGAACAGGACGGCATGGCCAATTATATCTCCTCGCTCGTCTACGACGCCCAGGGGGAAAACGACAACGCTCTGATTTCGCTTTTCCAATCTGTCAAGGCGTATCAAAAGCTCGGGTTTAATGTCCCGATCAGTTTAAACGACATCGCCTATTACCGCCTGCAGCAGGGCGACCGTGCCGAAGACCTTAAATTGCTCAACCTAAAGCCGGTGGAACCGGCCAATAAAATCGAAGTGCTCAACAACAAAAACGGCGAAGTGGTTTTTGTAGGGTACGCGGGCAAATCGCCGACCATCGGCGAAACCGAGTTCAGCGGCACCTATATAATCGGCGGCCTGATCCACGGTTCCTATCGCGATCCGAGCGGCAATGTTGCCCAGGTAATTTTGCCCGCGCCGCCGCTGCCGGAAAGCGAAATTAAGAAACTGGAGAACAACGAAAAAACCAAAGCAGGCACGACCTTCCACATTAAATTCAGCCTGCCCGCTTTTGTGGCGACGCCCTCGCAAACCGCCTATTTCACCGTAAGCATCGACGGCAAACCGGAAGTAAAGAGTGACCTTATCAGCGACAACGACACCTACCTGCGCAACGACATCGCCGATAATTTTAACGTAACGCTGCTGCGTACGGCGGTGCGCGTGGTCATCCGCACGCTCCTGGCCCAAAAAGCCAAGGAAAAAATGGAGACTTCAAGTCCGCTGGCCAATGTGCTCCTGAATGTGGGCACCGACATCGCAGCCGACCAGCTCGAAAAGGCCGATACGCGCGTCTGCTTTTTGTTCCCCAAAACCGTTCAATTGGCACGCCTGGCCTGCGCTCCCGGCACGCACCATCTGGAAATCTGCGCACGCACGGCCACGGGGGCGATACTAACCAAAAAGAGTATTGATAACGTAACAATCTCAAGAGGCGGCCAGAAGCAGTTCGTGTTTTATCCGTCGCTTATGTAAAGGCGACCGAGTCGTGAAGGTATTGTGGGTAGGGCATTTTACGGATCCGGTTTTCCTAATGTTTCTTTTTTACGGATTTGCGGCGTTCTTTGCACGCTGCGGTTTTTTTAAGCTCATCGACGTCGGCGAGGTCTTTAGGACGTATCGAATGCCTTTTGCATTCTATAAGGTCTGTAAATGAAATTACATTCAAAGAAATGCCTTTGTAGAGAATATGTTTCTTGTTTTTAAAGGCAGAATCGTTTGAAATGCTTTTTAACGAGGTTAAAATGTCGATTCTGTTTGGTTCTACGCCAAGATGTATTGCCGCACCCGGTTTATCGAAAATATCTTTTGTAAATCCAGCCCCGCCAAAACCAAATTCTTTGAGCACCGCAAGCAGCTTAAGAGAGTTTTTCGAAGAAGGATAAATTAGGATATCGACATCTTGCGTAGTCCGGACATACCCATAGTAAATAACGGCAAATCCGCCAACCAGCATGTACTCAACTTTATGTTTTTTTAGTAACCGTATAAAATCGAGCATGTCTTTGGTTATAAGCATGCTCGGTTACCAGGAAACCATTTCGAAGGAAAAAACTTTTTTCATGCGCTCTTTGGTCCATTTTGCACCCCAGGCCCGCTCTTGCAAGATAGCAAATTCATCGAGCCTTTGCCGGGGCGTCATTCGACTACGACGAAAATACTCCGCCCTATTTTCTTCCTTAAAAGACGTAAAGACCGCAAAAGACATTTTGTTTTTATTGGGATTTTTTTTCATGACATTTGTTCTTTGGGCGTTTTGATGCTCTTACTAATAATATACCTCGTAATATCTTATCCAAACAATTAAAACGCCTGGAAGGTTCTGCGCCTAACCGTTTAATTACCCCTTAAGCATTATCACCGAAAGCCCTCTTCCGCAACGCTCTTTCTCCCGGCGATAAGAAAAAAAGTCCGCTCCGGAGCCGGAACAAACGGTGCATCGGCCGATATCGAAGATATGCCGGTCCAATACGCCCAGGCCGATGGCTTGTTTCTTATTTACTAAAGGCATATCCAGGTAATAGCGCTTCTCTTTTTGTATTACCGAGCCGGGGAATAATTCTTTAAACGTCTCCTGCACCTCGCAGCAGCAGCTTCGAATCGAGGGCCCCAAATACATCAGGATGTCCGCAGGATTTACGCCGAACTTTTGCTGCATGAGCGTTATGGCCCCGGCCGTTATCTTTTTCTGGCTGCCGCGCCATCCGGCATGCAGAATGCCGACAACGTTTCTACAGGGATCATGCAAAAATACCGTCAGGCAATCCGCGGTTAATATTGCCAGCGGCAGATTTTTTTGGTCGGTTATAAATCCGTCGGTATCCTCAAAAGCATCGTCATAATCGCGCGCCCCCTTGCCGGCATCTTTACTATCGACAATTCTTATAGTGTCGCCATGCACCTGCTTGGCGCAAACCAGCTCCTGCCAATTAATGCTCAGCGGGGACAAAAATATTCTGCGGTTTTCAAGCGACAAGGAGGCGTCCGCATGGCGCAGCGACATGTTTCCCGCGGGACGCAGGCTTGAATCAAAAACAATCTGGTCGATATTCATAACGGTAAAAATAGTTGATTAGCAGGGTCGATCCGGCAGGCAATGATGATTATTTGTATATGCGCGATCCTACCTTCCTTATTGACAATAACTTATTGTATCCAAGCGTAATTTTAGAAAACGAAAACAATAAAGCTGCAATCTTATCCTAAAGAAAGGGGCCATAATGTCATCGACGATCTGGGTTGGCAATATTCGTTTCGGCAATGCGAATATTCCCGTAAAATTGCATACGGCGGTGAGCCAGAACCGCGTGCAATTCCATCTTCTTCACAAATTGGACAGAGTAAAATTGCAGCAGCGCATGATTTGCGCTTATGATAAAATGCCCGTATTGGCCGACGAACAGATAAAAGGTTTCCCCGTGGAGGGGAGAAAATACATTCTCATAGACCCGGAAGAACTGCATGAGGTTGAACCCGAAAGCAGCCGTACCATCGACGTGCACGAATTTGTAAAGCGCGGGGAGATCGATCCCGTTTTCATGGAGAGGAGCTACTATCTGGCGGCCGACGCTGCTCCCGAAAGCTACAACGCCCTTGTTGAGGCGCTCAAAGAAATGGAAGCCGAAG
>JAQUMP010000278.1 GCA_028718065.1 Chitinivibrionales bacterium
AAGCGTTTGAATGCTTTGTACAAAACCACGGGGGGCCAACCTTCTAATTTGCTTCCGGCAATAGCGCATTTGCAAACGCTATCCATTCCGGAGGAGAAGTGGTAATCAGGCGCGGCGAAATCTGGTGGGCTGAACTTTCCCATCCCGCAGGTTCAGGGCCGGGCTACCGCCATCCGGTTGTGATTGTGCAATCCGATGATTTTAACCGAAGTCATATTAATACGGTCGTCGCGGCTGTTATCACTTCAAACATTCGCCTGTCGGAAGCACCCGGAAATGTTTTCCTTCCTAAAAAAACCTGCAAGTTGTCAAAAGAGTCGGTAATCAATATTTCGCAAATCATTACCTTGGACAAGGCCTTCCTATCGGAAAAAATCGGAGCGCTTCCTCAGGAATTACTCGCAGAATTGGAAGATGGATTGCGGTTGGTTCTATCCCTTTAATAGCGCTCGATTGAAATCGCATGCGTTATTCCGGTCGGAAAACCGGCTGACCTGATATTCCGGGAAATACACACTTTTGGCAATATCATAATGGCCAATTGCTTTTTTTTGTGATACTATATGATTATGACCGAAACAAACCTTTTCTTGCGCTTCGGCGTGGCCCTGATCGGCGGAATTTTAGTGGGCATGCAGCGCGAATACGCGCTCGAAACTCCCGACAAACCTCTGGCGGCCGGGGTGCGGACCTTTGCGCTGGTTAGTCTTTTAGGATGCGCCGCGGGCTTGCTTTGCGACAATACCCATTCGGCCTGGCCGCTGGTGGGCCTGGCGCTTATCTTGGGTGCGTTCCTTTCCGTCAATTACTACGTGGAGGCCTCGCAGGGCAAGGTGGGCCTTACGACCAAGGCCGCGCTGCTCCTGACGCTCTGCATCGGCGCTCTGGCCTATTGGAACTTCCTGGCGCTGGCGATTGCCCTGAGCGTGGCCGCTACCGTGGTGCTTTCGATAAAATTCGAGGTGCACAGCTTCGTGCAGCACCTCACGCACGACGATGTTTTCGCCGCGCTCAAATTTGCGGTTATTTCCGCCATTATCCTGCCGATATTGCCCGATCAGCGTTACGGCGTGCCGCCCTTTGATATTTTTAACCCGCGCAAAATCTGGCTCTTTGTAGTGCTCATTTCCCTGATCAGTTTCGTCGGTTACGTGCTTGTAAAGATCGTCGGTTCCAAAAAAGGCATCGGCCTGACCGGCCTTTTCGGCGGCCTGGCCTCGAGCACGGCCGTGACCCTGAGCTTTACGCAGCGGAGCCGGGAGAACGCCGCGTTTTCGCATTCATTCGCGCTGGCCATTACGATTGCCTGGACCGTCATGTTCCTGCGCGTGATGGTCGCGGTGGCCGTTCTCAATCTGGCGCTGGTGCGCCTGATCTGGATTCCGGCCACGGCTTCGATTGCCGTTGGGCTGCTCTACTGCCTCTACCTTGCGCGGGCGCAAAAAAACGACGGCCCCCAGGAAAAAATGGTTTTTGCCAATCCCTTTGAACTGGGCCCGGCGATTAAATTCGGCCTGCTGTTTGTGGTGATACTGTTTGCGGCCAAGCTCGCCCAGACCTATCTGGGCACCGCGGGAATTTACCTGAGCAGCGGTTTTGCGGGGCTTGCCGACGTGGATGCGATTGCATTGACAATGGCGAAACTAGGCCGTGACGCCGGCGGGATCGCGCCGGTAGTGGCCGCGCGCTCGATTATACTGGCCTGCGTTGCCAATACGCTTTTAAAAGGCGGCTTGGTTATATTCGGCGGCGCGCCTGCCTTGCGTCGCGCGATTCTCCCCGGTTATATTCTGCTGCTTGCGACCGGCCTGGCGTTCATGTTTTTTATATAGCCCCATCATCCGGCTTGCATTGCGTTTTTCCAGGCATCATTTTCTTTAGGGCACCCATGCGTTTTCTTGTGTATAAAAAAAGCCTTGATTCCGACTTTCTGCCGAAAACGGAAAGTTCGGACGCCCCGGCCCCCTTTATTATTGCCGATCATACCTCGGTTAAAAAGGTATCACACCATTTTTTCTCCAGCCTGGAAACGCTCGGCCCGCTGATTTGCATGGAAGATCTCGGCAATAAAGATGCCGTGCAAAAAGTTTTACAGGAGCCCGACGTCATCGTTGCCATATCGTGCGTGGTCGATCCAACCTACGAAGCGATACTTTCAGAAATCCCGCATCGCAAGCTTATTTTATCGCTGGGTAAATTAATGATGCCCCAACAGGTCGCTCTCGAAATCGGTCTGCGAAACCCTTCCCGGGTCCATCTCGTTTCGAGCGATTTCCAGAAACGGCGGCTTTCGCGATTTTTGCGGGATGCCGCGCCGTTCTGCGCTGCGTTTGCCCACGAACTGGACAACAACCAATTTTTTCCTCCCACTCCTGAGCAAAAGTTGGCGGCGCGCCGGGCGCTTGGCCTGCGGCCGGAGGAGCGCCATATCGTGTATGCCGGACGGTTCCTGGCAAACAAGGGCATCTGCCAGGTCCTGCGCGCCCTTTTTCTGTGGCCGCTTGACAACATCACCATTACCCTGGCCGGTAATTTCTGCCCCGGCTTCGGCCATCTTCCCACGCATGCGACCAATTTTACATTTGAGAATTACTTTAAACGCGAATTTCGCAGTGATGCCGTCCCCTATCCGGCGATCCAGTTTTTGCCGGCCCAAGAGCCCCCACAGCTCCAAAAGCTGCTCTGGTCCGCCGATTGTTTTGTGTACCCTTCCTTTCACGACGACGAAAATTTCGGCCTGGCCGTGCGCGAAGCCGCGCTCTGCGGCGTGCCCTGCGTGACCACGGATTTTTGCGGTCTGCACGCCCTCGCCGTTCTCTCGCCCGAAAGCGGCGTGGCCACCTATCCCACGGCCATCGGCGTGCGGTATAGCTTGCGGCAATTACGAAACTCCATTGCCGGGACGCTTGACATAAAAGACAAAGCGGCCGCCGTGCCGTGGAACGCCGTTGTGCGCGCGGAAAGCGATCCGCGCCGCGCGCGCGACCTTTTGGAGCGCGTTTGCAAAGGTCTTATCGGTCAAGCCCCTGCGCTGCCCGAACCTCTGGAAGAGAGCGCCGTGCAAAACCGTGTGTTTGAACAGGCCCACGACGGGTTTTTGCAGCCGCTGTATAAAGCGCACCCGCAATCCTGGGAAGGCCTCTTTGCCGACGGTTGCGCCCCCTGCCAAAACCAATTCCCCCATAACCAAATGCTGCGCGCGGTCCAAGGTATGTATACGACATCTTCCGGCACTCCCGTTGTTTCGGACGGAAGCTCCTGGCGGGGTTTCTTTAGACTCTCTCTTTGCAAAGAAACACGGTGGCTGATGGAGTTCGGCTTTCCCGGACCGCGCTTAAAACCCTATGATCGTGCGGATTGGGATGTTTTAACCGGCTGCGCAATTCGGGACGACCGGGGAGATATTATATTTAAGCCGACGAGCGCCCGGGCCGCTGAAATATTGCAGGAATTGGTTGAAATGGGATATCTTGTGCCGGATGAATATTTCCCGTAGACCTGTAGAGACGTAGCGCGCTACGTCTCTACAGGAAATTGCACGTCTCTACACGATTACCCATAATTTATGCCTAAAAAATATTTTTCTGCGATTATGGCATGCCTGATGATTCTATATTCCCTTTCCTGTTTTGCCGGACCGAAAGGAGCTTCCGCCATGAAATTAGAAATATCCAGTAAGGCCTTTACTAATGGGAATGCGATCCCCGCCCGCTACACCTGCGACGGCGAGGACGTTTCGCCGCCCGTAGCCTGGAGCAATATTCCCGCGGCCTGCAAAAGCTTGGTCCTGATCTGCGACGACCCCGACGCCCCCGGACAAATGTGGTCGCATTTTGTATGTTACGACATCCCTCCCTCGGTGCAAGGCATTGCCGAAGGGTGTCCCAAATCCGACACGCTTCCCGGCGGCGGCAAGCAGGGCAAATCCGATTTCGGCGCAATCGGGTATGGCGGACCATGCCCTCCATCCGGTACGCACCGTTACTTTTTTAAGCTCTACGCGCTTGACACCATGCTCAATCTGCCGGCGGGAAAGACCAAAGCGCAGATTGAACATGCCATAAAGAGACACATCATAGAGGAAGCTTTTCTTTTCGGAACATACGCGCGAAAAAGGTAATATACCGTGAGTAAAGCCATGCGTTCCGGGAGCGCTTTTGCGTGCTGTGTTGCCGCTGCCTTCGCTCTTTACTGGCCAAGCGTAACGATCGGCTATTACGGGCATGATTTTCAATATGTTTTTGCCAACGCCTCACGCGGCAACCTGTTTTTCTATTTCGTCCATCCGGTTCCCAATTGTCTGTCATACCATCCGCTGCCGGCGCTCCTTTTGCAGAGCATTCAGAGCTTTTGGGGCTTAAGCACGCTTCCGCTTCATGTCGTGCAGATAGTGTTGCACGGCTTGTTTGCCTTTTTTATTCTGCGCGTGATCGTCAATCTTGGGTTTGGTGTTCCATCTGCCATCGTCGGCGCGCTCATTTTTCTGATCGCCCAGGGAAGCGTAGCGGCCATAGCCGGCAACGACGGTCTATCGCTTCTTGGAGCAACCTTGGCCGCCTGCGGAAGTTTGTGGCTGCAATACAAAAGTTTTCAGAGGAGCCCCGGATCCGAATTACACGCAGCCCCCGAAGGAAAATATTATTACGGGAGCATCATTCTCTTTGGTATCGCCCTTTTATGCAACGAAATCGCGTTGCCGTTTTTTTCGCCGATTTTATTGATGCTCGGCGTAGCGGCGCGCCGGTCCGCGCCGGGGTGGCGGCGCCACTTTATTGTTAAAACGCTCCCTTTTGTTTGTTTAGTCCTGGCCTATGCGGCAGTGCGCTATTTACTAAAAGCGCGTTTGCTTGTTTTTTATCCTTCCGATGTTTTCGGCATCGAACTGGGCCGCAATCTTATTATAAATCCCCTGCTTTTGATTTTTTCGGCGATTGCGCCGATATCAAGCGTGACTGTTTTCCGCGCCATGCATTCCCATGCCTGGCCCCTTTTAATCGGGGTCACCGGCGCCGCGGCGCTGGTAAGCGCAATCATTGCGCTGGGGCTGTGGCGGTCGCGCGGCAATAAAAAACTGTTGGGCATTCTGGTTTTGGGCGCAACAATAGTACTCCCCTTCGCATTTATGCACCATGTCAGCGAAGCGTTTACCTATGCTATAATGCCTTTTGTATCCCTGGCGAGCGGTATCGGTTTGGGAGCCCTGATTTCGGCCGGCAATGGTTATTCGCGCCGGCGCATAGCGGCAATTGCCTGCCTCTGCCTGTTTGCCGCCTGCCAAGTCGGTGCGCTCCGGCACAAACTCGGGCTCATGCGGGAAAACGGCCGCAACGCTCAAAATTATCTGCGGCAGCTCGTCCCT
>JAQUMP010000279.1 GCA_028718065.1 Chitinivibrionales bacterium
AATTGCTCATTATAATAAAGATCACGGAGCTGCTAAAAAACGAAATCGAACAACATGTTCATTAATAACCCCTTAATTTACAGGAGAGAGCCGTTATGTCGCAACAAGCAACTTTGCTCGGCAACTTGAAGATAGGGACGCGCTTAACTATCGCATTCGGGGCCCTGTTCGGCATGCTCGTAATTTTAGCCGTTACCGGCATTATCGGGAGCAATATAACCGGCACTTCGCTCAAACATATTTCCCAGATCAACACGCCAAAAATCATGGCTGCCATGGGCGCCAACGGCGACATCGATAATATCTTTATTGCCATAGCGGGACTGTGCGTCATAAAAAACCCGGAAGCAAAAGCACGCCTTAAGGAAGACATCGAAAAATCGCGGGAATTATATAAAAACGAAATCGATGTTCTTGAAAAACTGGAAACACGCGATGAAGGCCGGGCCGTTATTGAAAATTTTAAAAAAGTCATCGCGGAAGCCAAGGAGGCAAATAATCGGATTATCGAATTATCCCTGGCCGGCAAAGAAAGCGAGGCCGCTCTGGTTTACCAGAATGAAGTCACCAAGCACGCCAAAGAGCTGGATATAGCGGGTGATTCTTTGGTTAGGTATAATAAAACGAGAATTGCATTCAGGGAGGCCGAAGCCGGCGCAAGCCAATCGACCTCGCGGCTGTTATTCATAATTATAAGCGTTATTTCTGCACTATCCTGTATAATTCTTGGAACAATTATTACCCGCAGCATAACCAAACCTCTCGCTCTGGGGGTTAATTTTGCGGACGCCCTTTCCAAAGGCGACTTGACCCAAAAGCTTGCGGTCGACCAAAACGATGAAGTCGGAGGATTGGCAAAATCGCTGAACAATATGGCGGAAAATTTAAAAGACAAAATGAAAGAAATCAGTTCGAACTCGGTCACGCTTGCCTCGGCTTCGGAAGAGCTTTCCGCCGCCTCCACCCAGATTGCCGCCAACGCCGAAGAAATGCACGCCCAATCCAACACCGTCGCCACGGCTACGGAGCAGGCCACCGCCAATGTCAACAATATTTCCGCCGCGGCCGAAGAAATGTCTACCGGCGTCAACACCGTGGCCACGGCCATCGAAGAAATGAGCGCCTCGCTCAATGAGGTCGCCAAAAATTGCCAGCAGGAGTCGCAGATTGCCGCCACCGCCAACAACCAGGCCAAGGCCACGCGCGATTTAATGGAGCGGCTTGGGGTCTCTTCCAACGAAATCGGCAAGGTAATCGGCGTTATCAACGACATTGCCGACCAAACCAATTTGCTGGCGCTCAACGCGACCATCGAGGCCGCTTCCGCCGGGGACGCGGGCAAAGGTTTCGCGGTTGTCGCCAACGAAGTCAAAGAGCTGGCCAAACAGACCGCCCAGGCCACGGAGCAGATAAGCAATCAGATCGAAGAAATGCAGAACAATACCGGCAGCGCCGTGAGCGCCATAGAAGAAATCACCAAGATAATCGAAGAGATCAACGCGATTTCGCATACGATCGTGAGCGCGGTGGAGGAGCAGAGCGCAACCGTCAACGAAATCGCCAAAACCGTCGGCGGGGCGAGCTCGGCCGCCACGGAAATCGCCCGCAACGTGGGCGAGTCGGCCAAGGGGCTATCCGAAATGTCAAGCAATATCCAGGGCGTCAACAAGGCCGCCACCGATACCTCCAGCGGCGTCCAGAACATCAAGCAGAGCGCCGTGGAGTTGGCCCGTCTCGCGGGGGGATTGCAGAAAATCGTGGGACAGTTTAAGGTGTAATACATTTTGAAAAAATAAGGAGCATCTATGGCATTAATGGAGTGGAGCGATTCGTATTCGGTAAGTATTGCCTCGATTGACGAACAGCATAAAAAATTGGTCGGCATGGTCAACGCCCTCAACGAGGCCATGGCAACGGGCAAGAGCAAGGAAGGGCTCCAGAAAACCCTCACGGAGCTTATCAATTACACGGTCGAGCATTTTTCCTACGAAGAAAGATTGTTCGCCCAGCACGGATACCTGGAAACCGTAAAACATGCGGGCGAACATAAAAAACTGGCCGGCCAGGTGCTGGATTTCGATAAAAAATTCAAGGCCGGGGAGCTTATGCTTTCCATCCAGATGATGAATTTTTTAAAGGACTGGCTCATTACCCACATCGGCGGGAGCGACAAAAAATATTCGGGTTTTCTTATTAGTAAAGGTGTGAAGTAGGGCAGTGTTTTTTGACCTCACCCCTGGCCAACAATCCCGCACTGCGGGATGGCAAGCCTCTCCGAATCGGAGAGGGGAAAAGGGGTCGTCCTGAGCAAAGTCGAAGGACGGGGTGAAGGGGTGAGGTTAAAAAAAGAAAATACCAGAATCATGAACCAACTCTCCGACACGGAATTCAAGCAGCTCCGCAATTATATCGAAAAAAATTGCGGCATCGCCCTGGGTGACGAAAAAGCCTATCTGGTGGAAAACCGGCTGGCCGGGCTTTTGGCCCAAACGAATTCCGCAAGCTTTGATGAATTGCTGCGCAAGGCAGTAGGGCAGCCCGAGCTTGGGCTGCGCGATAAAATCGTGGACGCCATGACCACCAACGAAACAAGCTGGTTCCGCGATCAATATCCCTACGAAATACTTGACACGACAATATTCAAACAGTTTTCCCGGGAGCTTGCGGCGGGACGCTGCAAAAAAGTCCGCATCTGGTGCGCGGCCTGCTCCACCGGGCAAGAACCCTATTCCGTGGCCTTGACGCTGCGGGAGTTTGCACGCAAGAACCCGGGCTCGCCGCTGCAAAACGCCGAACTCATCGCCACCGACATTTCGCCCTCGGTGTTGTTTCTGGCCATTGCCGGACGCTTCGACCAGATCGCCATGTCGCGCGGCATGCCCCCGGAAATCCGCGACCGCTACTTTACCTCCAGCGGGAAAGTATGGGTTTTAAACGATGCCGTCCGGAAAATGGTGACCTTTAAAAAACTTAACCTGCAGGACGATTTTTTAAGCCTGGGGAAATTCGACCTTGTTTTTTGCCGGAACGTAATGATTTACTTTTCGGACACATTCAAGCGCGACCTGTTCAAGCGCATCGCCGCTCTCACGCAACCCGGCGGCGTCCTTTTTCTGGGCGCATCGGAATCGGCCGTTCCCTACACCGACCAATTTACCATGATTTCGGAAAACAGACATCTTTATTATAAACTCCGCAAGGAGGCCCGGCAATGAAGGTACTTTCGGCCGATGATTCGGTCATGATCCGCAAAGTCATTAAAAACGCGGTCGCCGTTCTTGGGTTTGAATTTCTGGAAGCCAAGGACGGCCAGGAGGCCCTTGACGTAATGGAAAAGGAGTACGCCGACGTCGGCCTGGTGCTGCTCGACTGGAACATGCCGCGGCTCAACGGGCTTGAGGTCCTTAAAAAATTGCAGGCGGATGAACGCTTTAAAGCCATTCCCGTGATGATGGTAACCACGGAAATTGAGCGCGCCAAGGTCCTTCAGGCGCTGGCCGCCGGCGCTAAGAATTACGTCATGAAACCGTTTTCGCATGAAGATCTTATTGCAAAAATAATGCAGAGCATCGGCATGGGAGTTTAGGGTATGCCATCGATCCGGCAGAATATTTTAGACAAACTGGGCGATTTAACCAATCTTCCCACCATGAGCGGGACCGTGCAACAAGTCCAGGAACTCCTGGCCGACGGGTCCAATACGGCCGGAAGTTCGATAACCATCGGTAAAGTCATCGAAAAAGATATGGGGCTTTCCGCCAAGATTCTTAAGATCGCCAATTCGGTTTTTTACAGCGGGCGTTACGGGCAAATCGGGGATGTCAAGACTGCGGTTACCCGCCTGGGGACCGAGGAGATCATCCGCATTTGCACGGCCGTGGGCAGCATGCAGCTTTTTAAAGGCACCACCGGCCAGGTCGATCTTAAAGAATTCTGGACGCACTCCATTGCCGTGGCCCTTGCCATGCGCGGGCTTGCGTCCAAGGGGTCCGCTGTTTTGGCGCCCCTCAAGAACGCCTATACGGCCGGTCTTTTTCATGATATCGGGATTTTAGTGCTCGACCGTTTTTTTATGGCGGCGTACGGGAGCGTGTTTGAGCCGGGGGACAATTCCCCTCAAACTCTTTACGAACGCGAACAAAAAATTCTCGGCACCGACCACGGTGAAGTCGGCGGGCTGCTGCTCAAGCGCTGGAAACTTCCGCAGGAAATATGTGAAGCGGTCACCTGGCACCACGCGCCGGACGGTTGCCCGGAAAAATTTAAAAGTCTTTGCGAATTAGTCAATGTCGGCAACTTTATGTGCGCCGCGCTCGGGCTGGCCGAGCCGGGGGACCGGTCGTTGCCCGCAGCTTCCAACGACGGCGCCTGGCACGATTTGGCGCTTGACGCAAGCGACCTTAATATGGTCGCGCGCGAAGTCGAGGAGGGCATCGACCGCAGCGGTGTTTTTGTGTCCCTTTCTTTGTAACGAACCATAACCACGGAGGCTTTTGCCTATGCCCGGCGATCTTTCCCAAACCATTCAAGCGGCCTTTACCGATGCGGCCGTGGCAACATTCGCCAAAATGACCATGACCACGCTCACGCCGTGCGCCGGCCCGGAAGTAAACGGGCCGCCCTTTGAGTTGACCGGTACGATCGGTTTTCTGGGAGGGATCGCGGGCAACTGCGCGCTGCGCATGGGCGCGCATGCCGCGCAGGAGGCCGCGAATCGCCTGGCGGGCGAAACGGTAGACTCCGCCGCCGAGGTCGCCGACGGAGTGGGCGAGCTTGTAAATATGATTGCCGGAAACGCCAAGGCCGCGCTCCAGGAATTTAATATTTCGCTTTTGTTTCCCGAAACCATCCGCGGCGCGGGCCATGAGATCGGGTTTCGTTATCACGCCGATATCTGTAACCTTTATTTTGCTTCCGACATCGGCCCGATCGTTGTTGTCGTGGCCTATTCCAAACCGGTTGACTTTCAGGAAAAAAGCAGGATAGCGCCATGACATTGCGCGCGCTCATTGTGGATGACACCGTTACCTATCGCAAAATTCTTGCCGACGTGCTTGCGCAGGCCGAAGATGTTACCGTCGCCGGGACGGCGGCATCAGGGGCGATTGCGCTTAAAAAACTGGCTCTTGACCCGGTGGATGTGGTGCTGCTCGATGTTCACATGCCGGACATGGATGGGGTCGAAACGCTCAAACATATCAAAGCGGAATTTCCCGGCGTGGCCGTGGTGATGGTGAGCGGCATCAGTACGCGCAGCGCCAAAAGCACGATCGAAGCGCTCGAACTCGGGGCCATGGATTTTATCCGCAAACCCGACGGCCCCGATGCGCAAGCCACTGCGCGTC
>JAQUMP010000280.1 GCA_028718065.1 Chitinivibrionales bacterium
GTACAGCATCGCGTAAGTCCGGTATCAACGGCGATGCCTTCACCTAAATTCCCAACCATCTGATTGTTATACTTTAGGATAGTCACAAGTTCACGCTGCATCCCGCCATTGGCATTGACCCGGAATACATAATCAGTTGAATCGCCGTTCCCCGGAAAAGCGGAGAGATTGTAATCCGACCCATTGATCCAATATATCCAGTTATTATTGGGAAAATCGAGGCAACTGGCAAAATGACACTGGCACAATTCCGTAATCGTTCCGCCATCGATGCTTATAACACATACCATACCGGTTTTGCCGGGAGTAATGGTCTTGATAAACGCGACGCGTTTGCCGTCCGGCGAGATATGCGGTTGTTCCGCCGGCCCCGAGACCAGCTTGGTTGATTTAACCGTATCGCTGTTCTTGATATCTATCCGGTAAATATCCCCGTCAAAAGTTGCACCGTTCCCCGTAGTATATCCGGTCCAATTTCGGACCGCTACGGCAATGCCGTCGACGGCCCACAGGTTCAAGGCGACCACCAGCACTACAACGCCGCAAAACGCAAAATTTTTCATCGCATCCCCCTCTTTCATTTTTGGCGTAATGTTCGATTGTTATCCGTTTCAAGATTTTAGCTTAATGGCTACCGCAAAACAACCCGGAAACCGTAGAATGAGTGCGGTACCCAGGGTTGATAGTCAAAACGGTCCGCGGAAGCGTTAACGGTCGAAAGGTGTCCTTGCCACCATGAACCTCCGCGCACGTAGACAACCCCGGTGAAGGGCATTTTTCCGATCGGATCGATCTTCGCCGTCGTATCATATAACATTCCCGCACCGCCCCAATCATTGGTCCATTGGAACATGTTTCCGCTCATATCGCAGAGTCCCCAGGCATTGGCCGGCCTGGTTCCCACCGGATGAGACGTACCGCCGCAGTTAAACCAATACCAGCCATACCTTCCGTCAAGTGAATCTCCGTACCAGTAGGTGGTCGTGGTACCCGCGCGGCAGGCATATTCCCATTCCGCCCCGGTCGGCAGGCGATAGCCGTGTTTGGTGAAATCGGTAATCGGGCCGGCGCTACCTGAATACATCATATAGCTGCAACTGTGGCCGCCCGTCGAGATGGTCAAGGCGTCGTATTTATAAACCGTATCTTTGCCTGTTGTTTTGCTTAATTTATTGCAAAACAACACGGCGTCATACCAGGTTACCATGTCAACGGGGAGGGAATCGCCGACAAAGCCACCCCCAAGTGATCCGTCTATATTTACCGACGGATTATAGCCCATCACATTTTGATACAGAACCTGGGTAACAGTCGTTCTTCCCATTTTAAATGGCGACGATATCGTCACCTGATAGGGCGGAGCGTGAGGATCACCCCCATCGTTACTGCCGTTGCTTCCCATGATAAAAGTTCCAGCCGGAATCTGGATCATGTCGATGCCGTCCCCGTTGGTGGTTACCACGGAACTGCTGAGCAAAACAGTCATTTGTGACGTATCGGCCTTCGCTATGGTGATTTTTTTGGTTGTATAGCCGCTCAGTGAAAAAACCAGCGTATCGAAAAATGCCGCTTGACTACTTGCGCGTTTGCCCAGAGAGGAGGCTGTAGTAGCGCCGGCATTGAGAATTCCAGCGCTTGAATTGCCGATGTTTATGCTTTTAAGAGTATATGTTTTATCCCCGATACGGATTTGATAAAGATAAAAGCCCGAAGCCCCTTTTTGGGGAAATATGGTCATTGCGCCTGCCCCGCAATCCTTCTGCAGGGAAGAAATTAAAGCGCCTTGCAGGGAATACGTGTTGATTGCAACATGCTCTGTTTGCCCGAGAGTAAATTGCAGTGCGCCGTTGCCGGTTAAAACAGGCGAGGAATAACGGATTTCTTTTGCCCCGGGGCCGATTAAAACCGACGATGTTTTCTGCAGAGAAAACCGGCCCAAAGCGTCGGTATTGTTGGTGAGGTTGCCGTTAACAAGCCGGACAACGACATTTTGCAAAGGAGTGCTCGTGACGGCGTCTTTTACAACGCCGCCGACATTGATGGTTTGCGCCAGGCAGAGTGAGGCTGCCGCCAATAGGATAAATAAAGTTTTAGAGGTTTTCATACATTGCCCTTTCTGAAAAAGTTCCAGCCTAATGCAAGTATCTTAGTAAAGATAATCACGAAGGTCTTGCCCGGCAACCTGCTTTAAATTAATATTATTAAGGTGATGTACCAGACTAAAAACGGGGACTCTATGAAATCGAACATTCCCGTCGTATTCAAAGCGTATCAATTTCTCAAGGACGTTGAAGAAAACCTCGCCGCCGCCTCCAAGGACGCTTTTCCTCCCATTCGCGCGCTTGCTTTACGGGCGGGTGTTTCGACCATGTCCATGCAGCGCGCCGTGGAACTCATGAAGACCGAGGGAAAAATCACCGTAACCGGTAAAGGCGGGGGCGCAACCATACAACGGGCGCATCCGTCTTTTGCCCAGAACCGGCCGGGCAAAGGAAGCTTGACAATAGAGCTTGGCCGGCGGGAATATCGCTGGGTAAAAACGGCCCGCTTGATTTCGGAGGACATTCTCAACGGGACCTACAAGGAAAACCGCCGCTTGCCGACGCTCAAGGAATTGCACCTGCGTTTCGGGGACTGCTATTACACGCTGGTAAAAGCCATGCAGGCGCTTAGCGCCAGCGGGCTGGTGCGGGAAGCGGGCAACGGATACGCCGTGACGCCGCTTGCGCGGCCGGTCCGCACGACCCTGTATCTGTTCGCCCACAAAATCATTCTTCCGGCGCATCTAAACATTCAAGACGAGCGCCACCGCGACTTTTTGCGCCTGGTCGAAGTCGAATGCAAAAACCACTCCCTTAATTTAAAAATCGCCGGCGGCGACAGTCTTGACGACCCGGAATTCGTGCGGGAATATAAGGGCCGCGCGTTGGGATCGATCGTCTGGGGCGCCTATTGGGAAAATACAACCTTCCTCAATACGCTTATGTCCTTTAAGCACCCCATCGCGATTGTCGACGACGCCGAAAAATACCGCGCTTTTATCGCCACCCAACACCGCACGCACCACAATCTCCGGTTTTTTTTAGCGAACTCGGCGGAAACCGCCGGCAAAAATATCGGCGGCATGCTGCTGCGATTGGGCCATCGCAAGATCGCCTTTATTTCCATATACGAAACCGAACCGTTTTCCATCGGGCGCCTTAAGGGACTCAGGGCGGCTTTGAGCGTCGACGATGCCCGCAATGGCGTCACGGCGCTGATCGCAGCCGAAAATGAGGCGCCGTGGAATTCGCCCGCGGAAAATCATAAGGACCGTCAGAGCTGGAAGCGCCTGCTCGAATCGGCGCAAAGGGTCGTTCCCTTAAAGGCGAATAAACATTATCTCGAAAAATTGGACTTTACCCTGCAAACGATTGCCCTCGAGGAAAAACACCGGCGGCTTTGCCTGCCGCTCTTTAAGCGCGCGCTGGCCGATCCGA
This sequence comes from Chitinivibrionales bacterium, assembly GCA_028718065.1. GTDB lineage: Bacteria > Fibrobacterota > Chitinivibrionia > Chitinivibrionales > FEN-1185 > JAQUMP01. The sequence goes on from JAQUMP010000280.1 coordinate 3,480, forward strand.
ACATAACCGCGTGGGTTTGCGCCAACGATCAAATCGCCTTTCTCGCCGCGGATTTTCTTAAGTCTAAAAATCTGCATGTCCCCGCCGATATTTCGCTGGTGGGCTTTGACGACCTCTTCCGCTCTTTCCAGAGCAACCTTACCTCATACAATTTTAACAACCCCATGGTGGTCCACCGGATATTTCAACATATCCTCAATCCTTTGTCCGACGCCATGACAAATAAGAACGCGCCCGTCGAGATACCGGGGCATATTATGCAGCGGGAAAGCGTAGGGTTTAACGCGCGCCGGTAATCGGAAAAATTTTATTGTTCAACCAGCACCAGCAGCGATCGCGGCCCAACGCGGCAGGCGTTTTTGTAAACGGAAGGTTTTTTCGCGCCGATACTATATATTGTAAACCTGGCTTTTTTCCCCGGCAGGGCCACGCGCACGGTGATGGGGTTGGCGGCATGGTCGTTGGTGATAACCACCGCTTTTTTGCCGTTATCGCGATTTTGGAACACGCTGTAATAGCTGCCGTGATCGCGCTGCGCGGGCGTGACCCGGGCGCCTTGGGTATCCTGGAATCTGCCGTGCCAGATATAATCAGCCAGTTTACTTCTGAGTTCCAGCGCTTGACGGCCGTAGGCAACCGTTGCGGGAATGTCTTTTAACCGGCCTTTATAATTAAACGGCTCGTAATTGATGATATAGCCGTACGTCAAGCACTGGTTCACCATTTCGCGGTCGTCCCACCCTAACAGACAGGTTGCAAAAAGCATGTCGGGGTTAAGGTATTTCCAGACCGGCACATGTTTCTCGTACCAGTAGCAATAGTCGGAAGAGCGCATATATCCTACAGGATAATACTGACTCATCTGATCGCTGGGACCTTCGCCCGTTAATAAAAATTCCTTGTTGAGTTGTTGCGCGGTCCGGTAAAAATCCTCCGCCAGAATCACGGCCCCTTTGCAGCGCGATTCCCCAAAGCGGTGATGATGGGCGGTGTCAAAACAGGTCCCGCCCGGCGCAATTTGATCGTTTTGAATTCCGCTTACCCCCAGATCGATCATGCTTTCCAACTGCCTCACGGCGAATTTTCTGAAATCGGCGGAAAGCGGACATAAATAAGAGCCGGCCGTGCCGCTGCCGGTAATCGTCTGATAACCGGAAAATTCATTCAATTCGTTTTTACCGTAGAAATCCTTAACGGTATATTGTTTTATTTCGTTTTCAAATTCGGGAGTCATAACATCGGCCCAGGGAAATTTACACATTAATAAAATATGAACGCCCGATTTTTCTATTTTTTGGATCACTTCTTTAAATTCTTCGCGTGTGCCAAGGCGCGGGTCGGTTTCGAAATAGGGCAATGCGCCATCCAACCCGCCTTTATTCCAGCCGATTACCTGTAAAACCTTGACCCCGTTTAATTTTGCTTCCTCGGCAACACCGATTAAATCCTGGTAGGTGTAACCGATGGTGCCGACCGGGTCCGTCATCAGAATTGAGTGCCAGCAATCCGCATCCTTTGCCCAGGCGGGCTGGGGTTTTTGTTTGTACCATGATTCGCGCCAGGCGATATACGGCTTAATGCCTTCGTGCCAATCGCCCTCGTACATGGTAAATACGGCCGGCGCCAATTTGATTTTTTCTCCCGGTTGTAAAAACGGCGTTCGAACCATGGTGAACACGTAGCCTGCCGGAATGCCGCTGATTTCATCGGTCTCCGGGATTCTATACCGTTTACTGTCGAGAAAACCGGGGGCGAATTCATGCAGAAAATAGGTGGTGTTATTTTCATCGTCGTACGTTCCGAAATAGATGCCCTGATCGTCAAGCTCGATCAGCTCAAAGGGCATCATGCA
>JAQUMP010000281.1 GCA_028718065.1 Chitinivibrionales bacterium
GCCGGGGCTTTGGGATATTCGCGCATTATTTTTTCGTACCAGAGATAAGCGATGGAGTCTTTGTTCATGCGCCGGTAAATGCGGGCGATCGTTTGCAGGCCTTCGGGCGGCAATTTTGATATTTTCCGATCGGCGAGTAACCAGTCCAGAGCGCGCGCGTACTCCTGCTGTTTAAAGTTAATCATGCCGAGCAGATAGTAGGCGCGTGAAAGCAAGGAAGCGCCGGCGGCCGGTCCGCGACGGTTTACAAAGTGGACAAGCAGGCTTTCGGCGCGCGAAAAATTGCGCCCATGATACAAATTTCCGGCCAGCACCAGCAGGCCCTTTGCGCTCAAGGCCGAATCGGCCGTTATCGCCCGGCCGATATTTTCCACCTGGTCTTTTAAGAGGCAACTGTCGCAGGCGGCATGGACCAGCAGACTATCGATGACGCGGAGGTCTTTGCGGGCGACTGCCGCGCTCCAGAAAACGCTGTCGCGATTTTGGCCCGCACGCACGCCGGCGGCCTTACGCCGCGCGCTGTCGGAATTTAAACCCATAAAAACGCCCAGACTCTCCGGCGCGGCGCGCGCGATGGAAAATATTTTTTTTTGCAGCGAATCGAGCATGAGCGGCGGCAGCGAAGGCTGCTGCGCGGTGCGCAGGGCCAAAAGCGCGTCCTGGGGCCGCTTGAGGGCCAATTGAATTTCACCGATGGCCATATACGCAAGCGGCGCCAGGGCGCCGCCGGCGGCGGCGACCGCCGCAAAACAGGAAAGTGCCCCAGGATATTTTTTAAGCCCCTGCAGCGCGCATCCCTGCTTGTAAATAAGATCTATGGAATCGGCCCCCCGCGGAGCGCCCGCGATCTCGCCGAGGGCGCGCTCGTAGTCCTTGCCGCGCAGCGCCTCGCTGCCGGGTCCATTTACAAAAGCGGAATCACCGCAGCGCGGCGCCGCGGCGTGCGCCGGGAGCGCCAAAGCGAGGAACAGGACCGCGATACAAGGGAGTGGCATACTTGTTTTACGAATCAAGCGTTGGTTGCGTTGTGATTTCCTTGAGCGACATGCCGTCTTTAAAGAAAAAATAGAACCCGAAAGCGGTGCTGGCGATATAGGATATGCCGTGACACAAAATCGTGATGGCCATGGCATTGGCGCGCTCCGTTCCGAGCAGCAAAAAGGCCTGCAAAACGAGCGCATGCAGCGTGCCGACAAAGCCGGGCGCAAAGGGAATCGCGGCCCCGACCACGGCAAAACCCTGCACGAAAATAGCCTTTACAAGGGCGATGGCGTGAAAATCTCCGGCCAGGACAAAAATAATCAGGGGAAAACAGATCAGCGTGGCCAGCGAGAGCCCGGTTATGGCAAGGCATTTTTTTCCCGAAAAAAGCCAGTCGATGCTGCTGAATATTTCGCGGCCCAAACGGCGCATTTTGGCGCCGAAGCTTGCCGGAAGAATATTTAAAACAACGCCCAGCATGCGGCGCACCTTCGCCGGGTAAAAACTATACCACGCCGCCGCGATAACGGCCGCGCCGCATCCCAGCAAAATGATGGCGGCAATTTGACGGAAGGGATCCGGAGCTACCGTGAGCCCCGGGAATAACGGCAGGCCTTGCGTCCGGATGGGGGGCAAAATCATGACGGCAATACCGAACAGGAGCCCGTAAAAAAAAGTGTCGACCATCCGCTCTACGACAACCGAACCGACGCTCACCGCGCCCGAGAAACCGTTTTTTTTCCAGAGCAGGTACATGCGCACGGCCTCGCCGATGCGCGCGGGAAGGATATTGTTCACCATAAAGCCGATGGCCGTGATCGAGACCAGTCCTTTGGTATGGCGCCCCTTGCCGGCAGGCAGCATCACGGCCCAGCGTTTGCCCCTAAAGTAAAGCGAAATAATCGAAAGTAAAGCGGCCGCGATAATGGCCCAGGGGCTGCTGTGACGCAGGTGCAGCAGCAGGGCGGCAGGGTCCATGCCCTTAAAAAAAAACCACAGCCCCCCCGTCGCAAACAAAATGCCGATGACCGTGGGGAGCCAGGCGAGTCGTTTCATGCGTTCTCCAGAACGTTAAACACCAGCCCGGAATAAAATTTTGGGAAAAAATTGGTGGATTTTTGCGGCATGCGCTCGCCGCCCTTGACAATTGCTTCGATATCGGCCATGGTCGCGGGGCGCAGGAAAAATGTCCCATACCATTCGTCGCTTTGCATGGAGCGGCGGAAGGCTTCGGTCGTGTCCTTGCTGTATTCGATCATGTCGTGCAGAATCGTGGGATCGGGCGTTAAGCCGAGCACGCCCTGCACGAAGATGGTGTTGACAAGGGACATGCCCAGTTCCATCCAGCGCAGCGAATGCTCGCCGCGGTTTTGTTCCAGAAAGGCCCGGCCCTGCGCGTTAAGGCTGAGCGTAAAGAGCGTTGTGCTCTTTTTGTCAAGGAACACCAGCGTTTCCGGCGCGCTCCCCGCCAGAGTCGTTTGCAGTATTGTAAGATCGGCCTTGCCGCATTCGGCGCAATTAAAAAAAAGCCGCAACGATGCCATAATGTCAAGCGATGCCTTCGCGGGAGACTTTCGCATAAGCCGGTGGAAGGGCAGAATCACCAGGCCCGGATCATTCATGGAAACGAGCGCCGCCATAATGGAGGCGTTGGCCTCGCCCGGGTGCTGCTGGGAATAGCGCAGCGCGGTTTCGTACCGATGGTGCCCGTCGGCGATCAGCACGGTACGGTCGGCGGCGGCCCGCATGCAGCGCGCAATCAGCGCCTGATCGGTCACTGTAAAAAGTTCATGGGTCACCTGCTGCTCATCGGTAAAGCTCCCGACAACAGGGCCGGCGCAACATTGTTTTATTTCCGTGAATAAATCCCCTTTGTCCGCAACCACGCCGAAAATAAGCTCGGTGTTGGCGTGCAGGGCCTGCATATGGTCGAGCCGGTCCTGCTTGGGCGCCGAGAGCGTATATTCGTGCGGCAAAACAACACCCGCCGAAAAATCGACCAGTTTAAGCAGCGCGATTACGGCATGGCGGGCTTTAGCGACTTCCCGGCCGTTTTCCCTGACCGAAAAACGCTGCAAATAGCCATAGAGCGCGGGCTCGGCGTCGCGCGCGAGAATACCGGATTTAATCCATTCCTTAAAAAAGCCGGCCGCACGGAGATGCCGGTCGACATTGGCCTTATCGGCGGGCTGGGCCTTGTTCTGGATAATGCGCGCCACGTTGCGGCTATCCCGGTTGTAAAGCTCATCGACGGCGGCGGCCGAAAGCATGTCGTAAGGCGGGGAAACAACGTTTCCCAGATCGTGGGGCGCGGCCAGGTTGTAGCGGTATCCGCAAAAAGGTTTAATTTGGGCCATTTTATTCTCCTTGGGCAACAGGGCTATAAAAGTCGAGCGTGGTTTGGAAAAATTGTTCGCAAAATGTTTTCCGGTGAATGGGGCACAAGCCAAAGCGTTCGATATGCTCCCGGTGGCGTTGCGTGGCGTATCCTTTGTGCTCCTCGAATTCATACTGGGGATATTGCCGGGCATACGCGGTCATTATGCGGTCGCGCGTGACCTTGGCCACAATTGAGGCCGCGGCAATGGAGGCGCTGCGGCCGTCGCCTTTGACAAGGGGCATTTGGGGAACGGCCGTAATATGCGGCAGCGTAAACAACCCGTCTATCAGGATACGGCCGGGCATGCAGGCCAGGCCCGCGATCGCGCGCTCCATGGCCAGAAGCGAGGCCTGCAAAATATTAATGGCGTCGATCTCCGAAACCGAAGCCTCGCCAACCGCCCAGCTCCGGGCCTGCGCTATAATTTGGCCATACAGCTCTTCACGCTGCGCGGCCGAAAGCTTTTTGGAATCGTTGACGCCCGCGATGGGCCGGTCCAGGTCCAATGACACGGCCGCGGCGATTACCGGGCCCGCCAGCGGCCCGCGGCCGGCCTCGTCCACGCCCACGAGGGCATTGCCGCCCGTGTCCGCAAAGCCCCGGTCGTGTTCGTAAAGAGATAGATAATTATTCACTGACGCAAACTTTCCGCCCCGTCACCGTGACTTTACCTAAGGCAATTGCATTGATCGCCCGCCAGTAAGTATCGTGCTCGGCCGCCAGCACGCGCGCCGCGAGCGTTTCGGCCGTGTCGCCCTCAAGCACGGGCACGGCCTGCTGCATGATAATAGGACCCTGGTCGTATTCTTCGGTCACGAAGTGCACGGTAACGCCGCTTATTTTAGCGCCGTAATCGAGCACGGCCTGGTGCACGTTGCGTCCGTAAAGGCCTTTGCCGCCGAAGGCGGGCAGCAGCGCCGGATGGACATTCACGATGCGATCCCGATAGGCCGCCACGATCGCAGGGGGCAGTTTTTTCATGTAGCCGGCCAGCACCAAAAGCTCGGCGCCCGATTTTTCCAGCGCATCGGCAAGGCGCGCGGCGTAAAGGTTCTCGCCGGTAAATTGGGAGGGGGCTAAATGCAGCGTGGGGACCCCGTGCCGCCGCGCGCGTTCAAAGGCGCCCGCGCCGCTGTTGTTGCCGATTAAAAGCGCAAAATCGCACGGCAGGTCGCCGGCCTCCCGGCGGTCAAGCAGCGCGCCGAAATTGCTCCCGCCGCCCGAGGCGAAAACGACGCACCTCATGGCCGCGCCTCCGGCCGGGTGATTTTGGTAACGTTACCCGCGCTGTCAAGCTTATAGCGCACGCCCGCCCAGAGCACGGTATTGGTAAAGGCCGTTTTAAGGCAGCTATACAGAAACAGAAAAAAACAGAACGGTTGCAAGACAAAAAACAGGCGGCGCCGGTTCATGGGGCCCAGGCCCAGATACAGAATATCGCCAAGATATTTGCCGACGATAAGCACCAGAATCGCGCCGCCCCCCAACGCGCAAAAGCGGTGCCAGGAAAACCCGCTCAGGGCCACGGCAAACGGCAGCCACGCCTCCAGCATAAAGCCCGTGCTGATGAGCGCTATGGCGATCATCCACAGCGGTCGCTGATAGGCTTTTAGGTACATCATCTGGCGTTCGAACCAGCGCACGGCCGATCCCACATGCTCGATCACGTCGTCGGAATGGGTAATGCAGGTGGTGACCAACACCGATTTTTTATGATTGTCCTTTACAAGTTGGGAAAGGCTGCTGTCGTCCACCACGGTCCGCCCCCAGCGCTGCGCGACCTTGAGATCGTTAAAATCACGCGCGCGCATGGCCATGGAACCGCCCCACAAACCAACGCCGCCGGTAAAGGAGGCGGCGCTGTAAAGCGTATACAAAAAAGTATTCATGAAAAAATGGCACTGCTCGGCGAAGTTGCCTTTGCGGGCGATGAGCCAGCGAAAACCGGTGGTCACGGTCATGG
>JAQUMP010000282.1 GCA_028718065.1 Chitinivibrionales bacterium
AGTATCAGACAGGTTCCCAAACCTGGAAATCATCGAGTCGACGGACCCTACGGACTATTTCGACGCTCGGCAAAAAAACGGTTTATGGTGGGCCTCGCCGGTACAATCATACCTTGAGCTGATGAGTGGAGATAAGCGCGATCAGGAAACTGCGGTACAAATTAAGTCTTTTTTACTTGACCACCTCAAACAGGCGTCGTCGTGATTACGCTCTCCGATCTTCGAACTTCTTTACTTGATCTGCTTCATGAATTGCAGAAAACGGAAATTACGTTAATTATCGGCGGTGGTTTTGGAATCTATTTAAAAACCGATTATGTGCGACGGTTTGGAATACGAACGCTCCTCCAAGAATTACCGGAATCAAGATCGACAAACGATCTCGATCTTTTTTTAAGGCCGGAATTGCTGATTGCCTCTGAAAAGCTTAAGCCATTATCCCGAGCGCTCAACAATCTTGGGTTTAGGGTAATTCCCGAAGCGGCAAAATATCAATTTGTAAAACCAGGTCCGGGCGAAAGTATGACCGGCAGTATCAAGATAGATTTGCTGACGGGGCCGCAAGGTTGCTTTAAAGGAACCGCGGCCAAAGCGGATGATCGCCGTGTTCGTCCAAATCCTTCTATAGGGCTTCACGCTCATCCTGTTAATGAAGTTCCGACTCTCGAAGAAGGGTTACTGTCGATAACACTCGATGGTAAAACGAGTCAGGGCATTAATTATACGGGGAATGTGTTTGTGCCCCATCCTTATTCTTTTCTGATGATGAAGCTCTTTGCGTTTGTCGACCGTTACAACGACGCAAATAAGGAATATGGGCGGTATCATGCCTTGGATTTATATACGATTGTTGCCGCCACTACAGAAAAAGAATGGGATGAAATGAGGCGATTCCGCGGCCAAATGCATAGCGACCGCTACGTCTTGCAGGCCGAAAGCTTCGTTGAAAAATATTTCTCGGCCATGAATAGCATGGGAATGATTCGGATGAGGGAAAGCCGGTATTGTCGGCCGGAACTACAGCTTGATAAATTCATGTCGATAATACAAGAGATATTCCTTCATGTTCCTTAGGTTTTCTTTTCACCCGTCGCCATTCCGGCAAATGCGGCCATCAACCGCGCCAGTTCATTGACGGAGGCTTCGTCCGGCAGGCGCAGCTTAAGGCTCAGGGAGCCATCCGGTTCGGTTTGGGAGCATTGCTTGAGACCGAATTGCATCTGAGCGATGGTTTCCGGCGAAGGCTCTTTGGCCACAGGCATGAATGCCTGCAAAAAAGAAAATGCGGCAGTGATGAGTTTGCCGCCCGCCTTTTCGATGGTTTCCCGCCGGGCGAGGTTGAGCGCCTCCGCTTCCACGCGGCGCTGTTCGCTTTCGTCAATGGCCGCCGCCGGCTTATCGGCGATGAGTGTTTCCAGGCGGTTCTTTAATTCTTCGATTCCGGACTTAAGGTCAATTTTTGTTACGTCCGATTCTATATCAAGCGCGGCCCCAAACAGGCCCTTCTTTACGGCAAGTGTGGCGAGCATGCTCTCTTCAATAGTGCCTTCGGTGACCATTAAATACACCTGCACGGGCCGCTTTTGTCCCATGCGGTGAGCGCGGCCGATGCGCTGTTCAAGCGCCGCCGGGTTCCAGGGAAGGTCCACGTTGACCACCGTATTGGCCGCTTGTAAATTAAGACCGGTCGCTCCGGCGTTGCTGGCGATAAAAAACGTGCATGCCGGATCGCTCTGAAACTGATTGACCAATACCTGCCGTTTCTTTTGTGGTACGCTTCCGTCAAGACGCACATACCGAATCCCGTTTACCATAAGGATTTTTTTTTCAATAAGCGAAAGCATGGTCGTCCATTCCGAAAACAGGACAACTTTACGACCTTCTTCCGCCGCAAGCTGGGGCAGCAGCTCGGAAAGCCGTTCCAGTTTTGTGGAGTACCCCGGCTCTTCCTTGTTTACTAAAGTCGTACTGTCGGCAACCATCCGGCACATAAGGAGGGCCTTCTGAAGACGAAGCAGGTCCATTTCGGTGAGATATGGTTTGCGAACAATTTGCGCAACGATGTTTTTGTTGGCGCTATGAATGTCGACTTGCTCTTCCGTCGGGGTTATCCGTATTATTTCGGTAGTTCTCGGAGGAAGTTGCTTCATCACCATATCGCGCGTGCGCCGGAGCAATACCGGTTTCAGCAGCTCCCGCAGGACGTCAAGGTTTTTATATCCCTCCACCCGACCGGATTCGTCGCCCACTCGGTGCCGATGTTGAAAACGGAAGTCGGGGCCCAGACGCCGATCGTCGATGAATTCCATCACCGAATAGAGTTCCTCAAGCCGGTTTTCAAGCGGCGTTCCGGAAAGCACCAGCGCGTACGGCGACTTGAGCGCCTTGATGGTCCTGCTGGTTTTTGCTTCCCAATTTTTGATTCTTTGGCCTTCGTCAAGAATGATAAGGTCCCATTTTACCGGTTCAATGGCCTGCAGGTCCCGCAGGACCTGTTCATAGTTGCATATTGTAAAGAATGCGCCGTTGCGGTATTGTTCAAAACGGTCGGCCCCGCCGCCGGTCACGACGGCGCTTTCGCGGCCGCAGAATTTATTGATTTCGTTGCGCCATTGCGCTTTTACCGATGCGGGACACACAATCAGCACACGGCAAATAGCGCACTCCCGCGCCAGCAATTCCGCGACGCCGATTCCCTGAATGGTTTTGCCCAATCCCATGTCATCCGCCAAAACGGCCCTGCCCACTCCGGCGACGAAGGCGATTCCATCCATTTGATAGGGCAGAAGTTCAACCTTAAGAAGCGATGTCCTCAGGGGATGACGCTCAGGAGCGCGGCGAATATCCGCTACCAGCCTTGAAAGGTTCTGTCGGTGGAGCCGGATGTTTATATATTGTTCGGCATCGGGATAAATAATGATGTCCCCTCCCATAGCGGTATATTCGGAAAGGGCCGTCATAAAGCCTTGAATATCCTGAATAGGTTTGTCAAGAAACGGCGTGAGCTTTTTGTCGGCCGTTTCGTTTATTTCCAAAGGGGCCTGCAAGCGGAGTTCGACGTCGTTTTCATATTTTAGATATGCCGCCGCTTTTAAAGGGACAAACGGTGCGGTCCTTTTCCAGGACGGAAAAATCTCCCGGACTTTACTAATTACGAATAAAACATGTTTACAAGTGCCGAGCGTGTTTTTTCTGAAATCCGGGCATGAGCAAAAGGATTCGCCCCGCTCCCATCCACGCAGGGCAACGCGATACGATTTGCCCGATTCGCGGCTGGTAACTATATAATCGGTCCAGAGTTTGCGTTGGTCCGCCGATTTAAGCCTGAGCCGCTCCTTACGGGCACGCTCGTCACGGCGCATCAACTCCCGCGCGACGAGTTCTTCTTCGGTCAGGTCCAGCGACTGGATTTTATCCGGCAATTCAGAAGCCAGGCCGATGGTTGTCTTTTCTTCAAGCACCAGCGATACCGCCGCGCCGATATGTTCACACACGCCTTCGCAGGCGGAGCAAATAAAACGCATTTTTTGTTCTGACTTCGGGTCTTCGATTATGGAAACCAAGGCGTCCGGTAATGAGAGGCGAAACACATTCCGCGACAATGTTACCTGCGCGGCGATGTCTATTTCCCGAACGCCTCCTTGAATAATTAATTTTTCGGCGCGAGGGCCAAGCAATTTTAAAGCGAGGCGGTGATTAAAACGTGAGAGACGTTCGAAAAGCGTCATGGTAAGGTTCCCGTTGCTAAAGATCCGTAGTTGTACACAGAAAACTAAAAATATTTTCCGGGCCGGCAAAAAATTATAAGGAAATAAGGCGATCGGTTTTTCTTTTAAAATTGTCAGTAAATTTTGATTTTTCTTGTAGCCCCGGAATAAACTCCATTTTTTTATCGGCTAATCGAGAATGGCCGATTGGTTCCGAATAATTTTTTCCGGAACTATTCGGAATTCTATCGGTGAAGCAAATGTAAAATGTGTTTCCTGCCCGCCATAAAAACGGATTATTCACAGCCTCCTTAATTTATTTTAATATTTGATTTTTTTAGTCTTTTTAATATGCTCCGTGCGTGGGGGGGCTACAGAACTTTCTTGTACGGCACGAAATTGCCTACCCCCCTACGCTGAAAAGACCAAAAAAATATTTATCTTTTGTATTATTTCCGGAGGACTAGGATAACGGTAATCCAACGGTCTTGAAAACCGTCACCAGCAATGGTTTAGAGGTTCGAATCCTCTGTCCTCCGCCACTTTTTTTATGGCCCTTTGTCAAAAAATACAAAGGGCCTGTTTTTATTTTATATGGCTAAAATCCTAAATAGTATTTTAAAAACAGGTTGGTAATTACTATGGGCGGCAAACCAAAAAAAACCGATAAAATCCCGGCCGGCAAAAAAACGGCCTTGCGGGACATGGGAAAAGAAAAACTCTGCCCGGAAATGAGCGGCCGGGAACTGGAAACGCTCTTTGCCCTCCTGTTCCAAAAAACCGGGCACCATTTCGAGCACAACAAAAAATCGGTGGTCACCCGGCGCGTGTACCGCCGCATAAGCCTGCTGGGCATCGACACCGTGGGCAATTACCTGGCCCTGCTCGATAAAAACCAGAAGGAAATATCGCTTTTAGTCAACGATCTCATGATCGGCGTCACCGCTTTTTTCCGTGATGAACACTCCTGGGAAGACCTTAAGCGCGAAGTGATCGCCCCCTTGGTCCGGGAAAAAGCGGCGCAGCCCATCCGCGTATGGGCGCCCGGCTGTTCCACCGGCGAGGAGGCCTATTCGGTGGCCATGCTGTTTTTACGGCAGATGGAATTGGCGGGCAAAACGCGGCCCTTGTATGTGTTCGCCACCGACATCAACGAAAACGCCCTGGAACGCGCGCGCGAAGGGGTTTTTCCCGCAAGCGCCGTCGCCGACGTTCCATTAGATTTACAAGAGCGATACCTGGTGCGCAAGCAGGACGGCGCCTCGGTGCGCATCGCCAAAACGGTGCGCGACGCCGTTGTGTTTGCAAAGCAGAACATCCTCGTGGACCCGCCTTTTTCGCGGCTGGACCTTATTGTCTGCCGCAACCTTTTTATTTATCTGGAACCGAATGTGCAGGAAAAAGCCATCACGCTTTTCCATTATGCCCTGCGGCCGGAGGGCCACCTCTTTCTGGGCAATGCCGAATCGGTGGGCAAGCACTATACCCTGTTTAAATCGCTCGGCAATAAAAAGGCGCGTATTTACAAACGCGTCGGGCCCGACCGCCGCAGCGGCGTCGCCTTCCCGCTGGCCTATTCGCCGGAGCGGCAGGACGGTCAGCTTGCGGCGGCGGCA
>JAQUMP010000283.1 GCA_028718065.1 Chitinivibrionales bacterium
AACAATGAATCTTCGCTCAACCAATTCCGAAATCATTAAATCGTTAATCATTAAATCGTTTCAAAACATACCAATTATCTAAAGGAGCCGACGCTATGTCTAAATTTGTGTATCTCTTTGGCGGCAGCAAAAACGAAGGCAACGCGGGAATGAAAAACCTTCTGGGCGGCAAAGGCGCCAACCTGGCCGAAATGGGCAGCCTCGGCATTCCCGTGCCTCCCGGATTTACCATCACCACCGAAATGTGCATTCACTATTACAAGAACAACAAAAAATACCCCCCGCAGCTTAAAGCCGACGTGGACAAGGCCTTAAAATATGTGGAAAAAGTTTCGGGCATGGTTTTTGGCGATCCTCAAAATCCGCTGCTCTTTTCGGTGCGTTCGGGCGCGCGCAAATCCATGCCCGGCATGATGGAGACCGTGCTCAACATCGGGCTTACCAATACCACGCGTGAAGCACTCATTGCCAAAACGCAAAATCCCCGTTTTGTCTACGATTCACAACGCCGCCTGATCCAGATGTATTCCGACGTCGTCATGGAAAAAGCCGCGGGGCTCGAACCTGCCGAAGGTAAAGGCATCCGCCAGCAGCTCGAAAAAGAACTGCACGCCATAAAAGAAAAACGCGGCGTTACCCAGGACACGCAGCTTTCCGAGCATGACCTGCGCGAACTGGTCGACATTTACAAAGCGAAAGTCAAGGAAGTGCTGGGCAAGGAATTTCCCGACGATCCCATGCAGCAACTCTGGGGCGCCATCGGCGCGGTATTTCAGAGCTGGAACGGCAAGCGCGCGATTTCCTACCGCCGCATCGAAGGCATTCCCGACGAATGGGGCACGGCCGTGAATGTGCAGACCATGGTCTTCGGCAACATGGGCGACTCTTCGGCCACGGGTGTGGCCTTTACGCGCAACCCCTCCACCGGCGAAAACCTTTTTTACGGCGAGTGGCTGCCCAATGCCCAGGGCGAAGACGTGGTGGCCGGCATCCGCACGCCCAACCCCATTAACGAGGCCACGCGCACCGAACACAGCAAGGGTCTGCCCTCGCTGGAAACGGCCATGCCCGCCACCTACAAACAGCTCTTTGACATCCGCAACAGGTTGGAAAAACATTATCACGACATGCTCGATATAGAGTTTACGATCCAGGACGGCCGCCTGTGGATGCTGCAATGCCGCGTGGGCAAGCGCAACGGCCCGGCCGCGGTTAAAATGGCCATCGACATGCTCGCCGAAAAAATGATTTCCAAAGAGGAAGCGGTGCTGCGCGTTACGCCCTCGCAGCTTGACGAACTGCTGCATCCGATCATCGACCCGGCCTTTGAGGCGCAGGCCACCCCGATTGTCAAGGGCCTGCCGGCCGGACCCGGCGGCGCCTGCGGCCAGATCGTGTTCTCGGCCAACGACGCCGTGGCCTGGGCCAAGAGCGGCAAAACCGTGATTCTGGTGCGCGAAGAGACCAACCCCGAAGACATCGAGGGCATGCGCGCGGCCGAGGCCATTCTTACGGCGCGCGGCGGCATGACCAGCCATGCGGCGCTCGTGGCGCGCGGCTGGGGCAAATGCTGCATCGTGGGCGCGGGCGCCCTGATGGTGGATTATCACGGCCGCAAGATTTCGGCCGGCGGCAAGACCTTTAGCGAAGGCGACTTCTTAACGCTCAACGGCTCCAAGGGATACGTTTACGAAGGGCAACTCTGCATGAAAAAGGCCGCCGAAGAGAACCCCGATTTCGTGGCCTTCATGAACATTTGCGACAAGGTGCGCACCATCGGTGTGCGCACCAACGCCGACACGCCCGACGACGCCCGGCGCGCGCGCGCCTTTGGCGCGGAAGGCATCGGGCTTTTCAGAATCGAGCACATGTTCTACGGTAAAGGCGCCGAGGAGCCGCTCTTTAAGCTGCGCAAGATGATCGCCTCCACGACCGAGGCCGAACGTCGCGCCGCGCTCAACGAGCTTTTCCCCTATGCCAAGAGCGATATCAAAAAGACCCTGGCCGCCATGGACGGCCTGCCGGTGACGATCCGCACCATGGATCCGCCGCTGCATGAATTCGTGCCGCGCAACCAGAACGAGCGCGCCAAGCTGGCGCAGAGCCTGAATATTTCCATCGAGGAGTTCGACAAACGCGCCGAAAACCTGCACGAATCCAATCCCATGATGGGGCACCGCGGCGTGCGGCTGGGCATTACCTATCCGGAAATCACGGAGATGCAGGTGCGGGCGATTTTTGAGGCCGCGGCCGAACTCATGGCCGAGGGCCAGAAGCCCTATCCGGAAATCATGATCCCGGTGGTGTGCACGGAATTGGAACTCACGGACCAGCGCGCGATTGTTGACAAAGTATATGCCGAAGTGTGCGCCAAGTTCGGCCTTAAGAAAATCGATTATATGTACGGCACCATGATCGAGATCCCGCGCGCCGCCCTGGTGGCCGATAAAATCGCCGCCTCCGCGCAGTTCTTTTCGTTCGGCACCAACGACCTTACCCAGATGAGCTTTGGGTTCAGCCGCGACGATATCGGCGCGTTATTGCCCGCCTATCTCGGTAAAAAGCTGCTGCCCGCCGACCCGTTTGCCAGCATCGACCAAAACGCCGTGGGCGAGCTCGTGCGCATCGGCATAAATCGCGGCCGCTCGGTGCGGCCCAATCTCAAGGTCGGCGTGTGCGGCGAGCATGGCGGCGATCCCGAATCCATTAAATTCTTTTATAAGGCCGGCATGAATTACGTAAGCTGCTCGCCCTTCCGCGTGCCTATTGCGCGGCTGGCCACGGCGCAGGCCGCGGCGGAAGAAAAACAGGCCGGTTCTTCTAAGTCAAGCGTTAAAAAAGCGGTTGCGAAAAAAGTCGTTGCAAAAAAAGTAACACCGAAAAAAACAGTCGTTAAAAAAATAGTTGCTAAGAAAAAAGTAGCTCCTAAAAAAGCAGCCAAGAAGAAAAATAAGAAAAAGAATAGAAAATAATATGGTAGGGCCTGGCCGGCCCTAAAACCCGCCAAGGAAAATGCTTGTTGTAGCTAAAACACGGAACATTTTTAGGTACTAAGCTCTGTGTGGGAAAATCTTTTAACTATAACAAGTATTTTCCTTACGGGATATAAAGGGCGGAGCCCTTTCCAGAAAAAATTGATATGGTCTCCGTAGACTTCCATTCTCATACTCTCTTCAGCGCTTGCGGATTACATTCCATTTTGGAAATGCTGACCGAAGCCAAGCGCCGCGGGCTTGCAGGACTTGCCATTACCGATCATGGACCGGCCATGAAAGGCCGTGTTAATACCACTTTTTTTGAACGCCTTATAAATCCGCTGGACGGTATTCGCTTGCTTAAAGGCATGGAATGCAATCTGGTGGACGATCAGGGCGCCGTTGATTTTCCGATGGGCAGCCTTAAATGGGCCGACGTTCTTTTGCTCGGCATTCATCCCAACACGCCGCAGGGTTTGGGCGCACATGCCAACACTGCCATGCTCTGCAATGCGATCCGTAAAAACCCATTCCTTGATATTATCTCGCATGCCAACGAGCCGCAATTTCCGGTGGATTATAATGTCGTTGCTGCCGCGGCCGCTTTCGCGGGCCTGGCTATTGAAATCAACAATTCCAAAGTGCTGCATAAGCGCTGCACCCCGGCCGACACGGCCGCGCTCCTTGACGCATGCAAAAAGAGCCGCTGCCGCGTGATCGTAAGTAGCGACGCGCACGCTTTAAACGAAATCGGCGGCGACGAATCCGTGCGGCCGATTATAGACTCGGTGCGTTTTCCGGAGGAACTTATTGTAAATGCTACCGCTGAGCGGGCGTTTACTTTTGTGGAAGAGAGACGGAAATTTAAAACATAGGGTTAACGAGCATTCTTACCCTGCTTTTGACCCCCTCAAGCTGATCGCTTTAGCCAGTTCGGAAATATTTTGCAATTGTGACGGTTGTCACAGACTTGTCATTAGCGAAAATTGTATATTTATTGCAGAATCCTCGCCATCGTTCTACTCTTGCAAAGGCTGTAAAATGAACAAAAAACTTATGCCGCTGCTTTTTATCCTATCTTTTTCTTTAACTCTTTACGGGGCGGAAACCATCGCCATGAACCGGCTTTCCGCATCGGGCGGAGTAACAGCGGACGAAGCCGCTTCCCTGACCGATGCGCTGCGTTCGGAGCTTGTGCATTCCAAGCTTGTAAAAATCGGTTATTACCAGATAATGGAACGCAGCCAGATGGATGAAATTCTTAAGGAGCAAGGTTTCCAGCAATCCGGAGCATGCGACGAAACCGGTTGCGCGGTGGAGATGGGCAAACTGCTTTCGGTTAAATACATACTTCTTGGCAATGTGGGAAAGGTCGGCCAGACCTACACCATGAATCTGAGGCTCGTTGAGGTGCAAACGGGGAAGATAAAGAAGGACATAACCGAGCTGCACAAAGGCTCTTCTGACGAACTGCTCACGAAAATTATGCCTATTGTCGCTGAAAAAATAATGGGGACTTATACCGCGCCTAAATCAAAATCATGGTTATGGTGGGCTGCCGGCGGTGTTGTTGTGGCGGTAGCAGTTCCAGTTGCCTATTTCGATGGAATTACCGCCGAATGCGTATTGGAATCAATTTTAAACGCGAATGGCATTACCAAGACAATCCGTTCGACCTCCCCAGTTGCGGGAAAACACGAAAAATTGTACATTATAGAAAGTTTCACGTATGACGGTTTGTTAATATATACCAAAGGCGCTATAAAAAAAGATGCCGATGGGGAACATTTTTATCTTTTGGTTTCGTCTAAAAATTCGGTTGGTACATAAGGCAAGGAGCATGAGTTATGGACATTAAAAAGTGCCCGATATGCGGTTCAATTAAAATAAAACAGGTCTCGGGAGAATTTAAAGCCCATACCGGTAAACGGATTATCGTCATACCATCGGTAAAACGGCAGCAATGCGCTTCGTGCGGGGAAGAATTTTTCGACCGGGAAGCGAATGCCATTCTCGACCGCTACCGCAAAACCTGTAGCAAGCCTATAAAAATCGCCGCTTAAAATCTTATTTCTTTTTCTGCACCGGACAGGCGGCCTGAATGACAGATAAGAATCAATTGCGTTTGTATGGCCCGATGCCTATAAAATATCGGGATTGTTCAAATAAAGAAAGCAATTGCCACCTAAGCCACCCGTCGATCCGGAATGTATTTTGTTCGTACCCTTTTATTTCAGCAGGAGCGTAACCTATGAAAATGAAATATCCAAAGGAGCGGGTCTTTGATGTGCTCATTGAGCAGGATTCGGAGGGGTATTATGTGGCGTCGGTTC
>JAQUMP010000284.1 GCA_028718065.1 Chitinivibrionales bacterium
CATCCCCCGCGACGTATCCGGCGAAGGCGTCCAGCAGGCGCTGCTTAAAAGCCTGGAAGGCACCATCGCCAATGTCCCGCCCAAGGGCGGCCGCAAGCACCCGGAGCAGCCGCTGGTTTCCATTAACACGCGCGACATTCTTTTTATCTGCGGCGGTGCCTTTATCGGGCTGGAAAACCTTATCGAAAACCGCATCGGCCAGAGCCGCATGGGCTTTAACGCGCATATCCGCAAAAAAAACGCCGCGAGAATCGGCGATATCCTGCGCAAAACCGAGCCCGACGACCTTATAAAATTCGGCATGATCCCCGAGCTGGTCGGCCGCGTGCCGGCTTTTTTCGGTTTGGACGAGCTTGACGAAGACGCACTCCTGCGCATTCTCAAGGAACCCAAGAATTCGCTCATCCGTCAATATCAGAAATTGCTGGCAATGGACAATGTAAACCTTACCTTCATGCCCGACGCCCTGCGCGAAGTGGTAAAAATCGCCGTGGAAAAAAAGACCGGCGCGCGCGGCCTGCGCAGCGTGCTGGAGTCGGTGCTGGCGCCTATCATGTTCGAGGTGCCTTCGCGCGACGATGTGGTTGAGTGCATCATCGGCCGCGATTCCATCCGCAATAAAACCGCGCCGGTGTATGGCCTTAAAAAAGACCTTAAAGACGTGGCGTAAAAATTGCCGGCCGCCGATATTAACCGCGCTGAGCAAACTTACCTGTTTAAATCATTTTCTTAGGAGATGGAAAATGTTTTTAATCGAGGAATTTGTTTGAAATGCTTGTCATTGGTAATTAAGGGGGCATAAATTGAAAGACAGCATGCCGCAATCCAGATATCATTTTCAGGAATCGGAGTACCCGCTGACATAAGCAAAGCCCTTAAAGAGCCATAGATCGTGGCCACGGACGGACCAACATCAACGATTTCACAATGCTTTGCAAGAGCGTCAATTTTTTCAAGATTTTCAGACTGCTTGGAGGAACGATAAGCGCCATAACGGAGTTCTCCAATGACCACGATCGGCAATACTATCGCTTCGTAATCGTCAACCAGCTTGAGCAATTTTAAATCACCGTTTAAAATATCAATGGCAATGTTGGTATCAAGGCAAATTCTTCCAGGCATCTTTATCAATCCGTTCGCAGCTTTGTTCGATTATATTTTTTAGTTCAGCAGCGTCTTTTGCAGACAGGCATCCGACGATTTCCTTAATGTCTCTTTTATGCGATACCTGCGCCTTTCTGTGCGGTGTACGAGTTGAATGCTGGACATGATTCCTGGAAGCTAAGATTTTTGTAGTCATATTACACCTCTCTTTATAATATACCTCTATAATATACCTCTGATTTTTAAAATAATCAATAAACGCGGCATCGGTCGGTCTTGCGTCTTGCAAAGGTTCCCCGGATCGGAAATGGTCGGTTATGCGTTTCCCAGAGAGTAAACTTCCTGCGGGGCGGGAAAGTGCACGTTGGGGTAGCCTTTGCTGCGCAGCGCGTCGCGCAGCGGCAGCGCCTGATCGGGTTCGCCGTGCACCAAAAAGATGTGCTTGAGGCGTTGCGTGGAAGTGATGTCGATATAGTCGAGCAGCTCCTTGCGGTCGGCGTGCGCCGAAAAGGCGTCCATGATTTTTATCTTGCAGCGCACCTCGTGTTCCTCGCCGAAAATCTTGACGGACGGGGCGCCTTCCATTATTTTGCGCGCCAGCGTTTCCCGGGCGGCATAGCCCACAAACAGGACCAAATTGCGGTGGTGGCCGATATTATTACGCAGGTGGTGCAGGATGCGTCCGCCTTCGGCCATGCCCGAGGCCGAAATGATAATATGCGGATAGGAGAGCCCGTTTAATTTTTTAGATTCTTCTACGTCGGTAATATAGCTGAGTCGCTTAAATCCGAACGGATCTTCGTCGCCGTCCAGGAAAACCCGATTGGCCTCGCGGTCATAGTAGTCCGGATAATTGCGAAAGACCTCGGTGGCCGAACAGGCCAGAGGGCTGTCTACATACACCGGCATGTCCGGAATTCGATTTTGATCGAATAATTTATGCAGCAGATAAACGATGTGTTGGGTGCGACCGACGGCAAAAGCCGGAATGATTATTTTCCCACCCGCAGCAGCGACGTCACGGATGGTTTCGGCCAATTCTTCTTCCACATCCGAATAGGAGCCGTGCAGCCGGTTACCGTAAGTGCTTTCCACAATTAAAAAATCCAGCTCGCGCAGCTTGTTGGGATCGCGCAGAATCGGCGTGTCCGGACGGCCCACATCGCCGGAAAATCCGAGGCGCAATGCTTTGCCGTTTTCCTCGATTTCCAGCAAGACGCCGGCCGAGCCGAGGATATGGCCGGCTTCATGGAAACGCACATTTATACCGGGCCCTACGGTAACGGTATGCTCATAGGGAACACCGACAAACTGCTCCAGCGATTGTTCTACGTCGGCATAACTGTAGAGCGGCATCAGAGGCGCCTCTTTCTTGTTATACCGGATCTTATTTACCCACTCCAGGTCTTTTTCCTGCAAATAGGCCGAGTCCCTGAGCAGCAGTTTGCATAAGTCAACGGTCGCGTCGATGGCGAAAATCTGACCTTTAAACCCGCGTTTTACCAGATTGGGGATGTTGCCGCAATGGTCGATATGCGCGTGCGACAGCACCACGGCCGAAATCGAGGCAGGATCAAAAGGAAAATTCTGGTTTTTTTCGTAGGCTTCCGCGCGGCGGCCCTGAAAAAGTCCGCACTCAAGCAGAATGTTTTTGCCGTTGACGGAAACAATATGCTGCGATCCGGTAACGGTCTGGGCTCCGCCGGCAAAAGTAATTTTCATTAGGTGGTGAGACTCCTCAGAAATCCGTTATTGGGTTATGGTCAGGCCATTATCGGTTCCGGAGATAGTTGGTCCTACGGTGTAAACGCTATCCGCGATAGTTCCCGAATAAAGAAATTGATACCGGCTGTCGCCCCTTTGGAATACCAAAGATCCGCTGCCGCCCTTCATTGTAACACTTTTGGCGCCAGGGGGTAGTGAATACGTTGTTGCGTAAACATAGGTTCCATTCGGGATGTTTTTGATAGAGATAGATGTACTCGCATCGACAGTGTATACAGAATCCCGGAAATTGAATAAAATCCCGGCTGCAAGATTTTGGATATCGACGCGATTATTGTCCCAGGGAGCCGATGAACAACCGATTAAATAAATTGCAACGGCGACCATAAAAAGAAATACAACTTTCTTCATTTTCCCGCCTCCCTTAAAGTTATTCATTCCACGCTTTGATTATAAAATAATAATAATTAATATTCCATTATTTTTTTATGTAAATACTTTTGCCGTTAACCGTAAAATATTTTAATATTTGGGATTGTGCGAGTGTTTTCAAGCGCTTTGTTAAGGTTTTTTTAATAATGCCGGAAAAAGAAGCGATATTTATTGATGAGGTCATGGACCGGGCACTTGAGTTTTGCCGCGGTTTGCCGGCGGATTTGATGGAATACCGCAAGCTTTTTGAGGAATGCCGGACGCGACTGACCAAGGGGCAACTGCATCTGGCTGTTTTAGGGCAGTTCAATCGCGGCAAAAGCACGTTCATTAACGCCCTGCTGGGCGAAAATATCCTTCCGACCTCGGTTTTGCCGCTTACCACCGTTCCCACGATCATAAAGTATGGCCCGGCCGATTCATGTTCCATCCGGTTTGTCAATAATAAAGAGGAAATGGTCGCCCGGGAATCGCTCAAAGAGATCCAGACGTTATTGCGCAACTATGTTACCGAAGAATATAACCATCGCAATAAACACAACGTGCGCGAGGCCGTGGTAACCTGCCCGTGCGACCTGCTTTTGAGCGGGACCATCATCATCGATACGCCCGGGTTCGGTTCCACCCACCTGCATAATACCCAGACCACCCGGGATCTCTTGACCGATTGCGACGCCGTGTTGTTTGTCCTGAGCGCGGACTTGCCCATAACGCAGGCCGAGATCGAGTTTCTGCGCGAAGCCTGCCCCCACATTCCTCATTTTGTTTTTGTGCTGAACAAAATCGATCTGCTCTCCGCGGCAGATTTACAAAAGACAGACAGCTTTATACGGTCGGTGCTTCAGAAAAATTTTCCGCAACTGCCCGCCGTCGAGCTTATCGGCGTGAGCGCGCGCACGGCGACGCTGGCCAAAACCCACCATGACGACGACGTTTACTGGGCGGAGAGCCGCATGGGCGCGGTGGTTCGGATAATCGGTGATTTTCTGGCGCGTGAAAAATATTTCGTGCTTTCGCAGGCCCTCACCGACAAATTCAAGGAGGCCTTCGATTCGATTATCGGGCGGCTTTCCCAAAAGCGCAAAACGCTTTCGGCGCCGGCGGAGGCTTTTGCCGCCCAGGAAAATCGCCTCAAGGAAGTTGTCGCGCAAGTCAAGCGCAAGGGGGAAAAAGAGGGCGGTCTGGTGGCGCTGGAAAAAAAAGCGCTGCGCGAGTTTTTGTCAAGCATGATCGAGCAGAAAAAAACGGGGTTGCTGGAGCAGCTCAACGAGGCCCTGAGCGTAATTTTGGAAGGCGCGCTCAAATACGCCGATCCGGCGCGCACGATCAAATCCTCCGTTCCGCCGCTGCTCGGGGAAATTTTAAAGCTCTCCTTAGTTCAAATCGTCGCGTTGGTAAATCGGCCCTTTAAGCGGGCGGCCGCGGCGCATGTGCGCGAGTACGCCAAACTTTATGGCGAAATCCAAGGTTTGTGGCCCGAAGCTTTTCCAATGTCCCTTACCGAGACGATCTCTGAGCTTGAAATTACCGCCGACCAGGAAGTCCCGGGCGCCGACACGATTCTGCCTTCTATAAAAATGCCCCTGTTCCAGCGTTTTTGGAGCAAACGAAAACGTCTTGCGTATATTCATGAGCGCTCGCTTGAGGGTATCCGCGCTATTATCGATACGCAAAGCCGGAGCCTGGCGATTCATTGTAATAACCTGCTTGACGGCGCAGCCGATAAATTAATCGGTTCTTTGCAACAACACTATGGAAAACTCGCAGTACAATTGCAGGAGTTCATGGCCCAAACGGAGGAGCGCCGTTCTCTTGTTCAGCACGAAGTGCAGCCTGAGTCCGAAAAGCTCAACTTGCTTCAAACGCAATTCAGCGACTTGCGCAAGCAACTTGTTTAATACGTGGTATTTTCATGAGCGCATATTATTTTAAAACGCTTGATTTTTCGGGACGTAGCGCAGCCTGGTAGCGCATCTGAATGGGGTTCAGAAGGTCGCTGGTTCGAATCCAGTCGTCCCGACCATACAATACCGAACCGGCGACA
>JAQUMP010000285.1 GCA_028718065.1 Chitinivibrionales bacterium
CGAAGTCAACAACCACGATGCGGTCGGATATAGCCATGATTACCTGCATATTATGCTCGATGATTAATATCGCCAGGTCGAATTCATTGCGTACGCGCCGGATGGTTTCTATGAGCTGCCGGGCCTCCTGCGGATTCATGCCCGCCGCCGGTTCGTCGAGCAACAGCAGTTTGGGTGCGGCCGCCAGGGCGCGCACGATTTCGAGTCGCCGCTGCATGGCATAGGGCAGGCCACTACTTGCCGCGTCGGCCGCTTTATGCAGGTTAAAAATTTTAAGCAATTGGTAGCAGTAGTTGTCGAGCCTTATTTCGGCCTGCTTAAAAGTGCCGGTGTGCAGAAAGGCCTGCATAAGGCCATAATCAACGTGCGCCTGCGCGGCGACTTTAACGGTATCGATCACGGACATAGCGCCGAAAAGCCGTATGTTCTGAAACGTGCGGGCAATTCCCAGCCGCGCAATGGCGAATGGCGGAAGCCCGGTAATATCAAAATTTAAAAACAGCAGGTTGCCGCCGGTGGGTTTGTAGATCCCGCTGATAAGGTTAAAAATCGTGGTCTTGCCCGCGCCGTTGGGGCCGATTAAGCCCACGAGCTCCCGCGGAAGGATTTCCAGCGAAAAATCATGCACGGCCCGCAAGCCGCCGAAATAATGCGTAAGATGCTCGCTTGTAAACAATGCCGTATGCCCGGGACGGGTTTTCATTCCGCGGCGGCCTCCGGCTTTTGCGCGCGGCCCGGCCGCAAGGGTAAAATGTTGCGCGGCGCCAAGAAAGCAAACTCACGGTTGCCCACAATGCCGTCGCGCTTAAAACGCATGATGGCAATAAGCAGCAGCGGATAGAGCACCATGCGCCAGTTTTCCACGGCCAGCAGGCGCAGGCCTTCGGGCACCGCCGTAAAAAGAGCCGCGCCCGTGAGCGCGCCGGAGAGCGATTGGGCCCCGCCCACGTATAAAAAAATAAGCAGGTCCAGGCTCTTTAAAATGGAAAAATTGTCCGGATTTATATATTGGCTCAGGTGCGCGAAAAGGCCGCCGCTGATCCCGGCGAAAAAAGCGCCGATCATGAACACCGAAACCTTCTGCCGCGTAGTATTAATGCCCATGCAGCCGGCGGCGATTTCGTTTTCGCGCACGGCAATGCAGGCCCGGCCGAAATGCGACCACACGTAATTACGCATTAAAAATACGCTTGCGACCAGCGCACACCCTAAGTAAAGCGCATTGGTAAATTGCGGAACGCCGGGTACGCCGCGCGGCCCGCCGAAAAAATCCAAAAACCGAAAAATCGCGCGTACCACCTCGCCGGCCGCGAGGGTAACAATGGCAAGGTAATCGCCGCGCAGGCGCAGGCTGGGAAAGCCGATGCAAAATCCGGCCACGGCCGCGCAGCCGCCGCCTGAAAGCAGGGCCGCCAGAAAAAACGCTTGACCGCCGAGAGTGGCCGGGCTTAGCGCCGCGCCGATGAACAGGCGCGGCAGCAGCGTGGTTACGGCGGCCGAAACGTACGCCCCGATGGCCATAAAACCCGCATGGCCGAGCGAAAACTGCCCGGTAAATCCGTTAATGAGCGAAAGCGACATCGTGGCGATGAGGTTGATTTCGATCATGAATAAAATGCGGCTGTAGTATTGTCCCTCGCGCACCGAGCTCAGCAAGCCGGCCGCCGTCTGGACCAGAATAAAAACAGCGAGGATGACAAAGGGAGATTTAAACCAACGCAAGGAGCTCACACTTTTTCGATCTCCTTTTTACCGAGCAGGCCCGCCGGACGGACCAAAAGCATTACAATGAGAATCACGAAGGCGAGCGCGAAGCCGAGGTTGGAATCCACGGCATTGGCAAAGACTTCGGTAACGCCCAGAAGCAGGGCGCCTAAAACCGCGCCGGGCAGGCTGCCGATGCCGCCGAGGACCGCGGCGATAAAGGCCTTGATACCGGGTGTAAAGCCCAGGAACGGCGATTGCAGGATGCCGTAATTAACGGCATACAGCACCCCGGCCACGCCGGCCAGCGCCGGACCGATGCAGAAGGTAAGCGTTATTATGTTGTCAACGTTTATCCCCATGAGCGCGGCCACGCCCGTATTGCAGGCCACGGCGCGCATCTGTTTGCCCACCAGGGTTTTTTCCACGATAAACCATAACAGCAAAAGCATTAACCCCGCCACGGCAAGGTTTACAATAAAGATATTGGTGATCGCCAGGTCCAGCGCCGGGACATAAACCACCACCGTCTTTTTTATTATTTCCGGAAAGGCGCGGTACTGGTTGCCGAAAAGGGCGGCCTGGCTGCAAAAATTCTCCAGAAACAGCGACACGCCCAGCGCGGTAATGAGCGCCAGAACGCGCGGTTTATGGCGCAGCGGCCGGTAGGCGATATGCTCCATAGCCATGCCAACGATCGCGCACACGGCCATGACCCATACCAAAATTACTCCTAAAAGCCATGCTCCCAGCCGCAAACCGAAGACTGTTTTGGTAAGGGCCGTCAGCAGCACGCCGAACAGCGCGGCAAGCAGCACGAGCGCGCCTGCCATAAGTAAATTATACCGCAAATACCCAAGCGTTCGCTGCCGCACGGAACGGCCGGGGGCGCGCTTTTTGCGGCTGCGCTCGCTTAAGGCCCGCAACGGGCCATAGGCAGCGGTCGCCCAGTCGAGGCATAAATAGGCCAGCGCCAGCCCTACCCAGAACCAGAGCAGGGGCGGCATGGCGCCGCCGCCGCTCGCGGCGCCCGCCGCAAACGCGGCCGTAAACAACGCAATGTAAGCGCCCACCATGAAAATATCGGCATGCGCGAAATTAATGAGCTTGACAATGCCGTAGATCATGCTGTAGCCCAGGGCGATGAGGGCGTAGATGGAACCGAGCTGAATGCCGTTTGTTAATTGCTGGGCGATGAATTTGAGCATGGCGGGAAAATATTTATTTAACGGTGGACCAGCAAACCGACATGATGTTTGTTGGCCGCCGAAACACCCCGCCGCCGTGCGGCAAGGCCACGGACCGCCGGCCGCTTTGCACGGCCGAAAGATTCTTGTATTTTTTCCGATAGAATAATTTTCATATAGGATTGATATGGTATATCGCTGCGATTTGCCAGGGTTTTAATCCTATATAAAAGGTTCGCCGGAAGCCGCAGGGATATTTTTTCCGTGGAGGGTTTTAGGTTTGGAAGCGTTACCCTTTTCGCCTTTGAAAAATCAAAGTACTCCGAGGTGTCCGCTTTGGCCCAGAACTCACGCTCGGCGTCTTCGGTATTAAAATGCGGTATTTTCTTCAGATGCTTCTTCATAATAGGTTTTTCGCTCCTTCTTAGACATGTCGCGCGCCGAAATTACCCGGATTTTATCAAGCCGGATGGTAAAAGCAATCGACAACAACCTTTCGCCGAATGTTTTTCCAAGCGCAAGCGTCCTCCGTTCGTTATCGGAATGTTTGGCATCTTCAAAAAAGAACAGGGGAGCATTTAAGAAAACCTCTTCGATTTCGGGAACGGCAACATTATGTTTTTCCCGATTTTTGGTCCGGTTTCCATCGTCCCACAGAAAGCCATTGAGGTTTGAAATAAATAGGCTATTCATGTATATCCTTAAGATATACTGTTATCTTAAAAAGATCAAGGTGTTATTTTCATTCCGGCGCAACCGTAGTCACGTAGACTTGCCGGCCGTTTTGGATTTTTAAAATGACCGCGGACTTTATGGGGTTGCGCTTCTGGTCGAAGGTAATGGCGCCGGTAACACCTTTAAGCGAAAGGCCTTTTATGGCGTCGCGCAGTTTTTCCGGTTGCAGGGTAGCGCATTGACCGATGGCAGTCATGATTATGGAGGCGGCGTCGTAGGCCAGCGAGGCCAGCGCGTCCGGATCGGCGCCGAACGTTGTGCGGTATTCGGAAACAAAATTACGCACGACCGCGGCGGTATCGTCCTTGGAAAAATGGTTGGAAAAAACCGCGCCTTCCACGTCGGCTTTACCGATGGCAACCAGCTCCGGCGAATCCCAGCCGTCGCCGCCGCCCACCGGCAAAACAAGTCCGATTTCATGCGCCTGCTTCATGATAACGGCGTCGGCCGCGTAGTAGTTTGGACAATAGAGAAAATCCGGCTTTGCGGCCTTTATGCTGGTAAGCTGGGCCTTAAAATCCACCGTATTGGCCTCGTCGGTAAAGGCCTCATCGGCAACGATCGTGCCGCCGAATTGCGTAAATTTTTGCTTAAAAACCTCGGCCAGTCCTTTGTTGTAATCGTTGCCGTTATCAAAAATAATCGCGGCCCGGCGCGCGCCAAGCTGATGATAGGCGTAGCGGGCCATGACCGCGCCCTGAAACGGGTCTATAAAACAGGCGCGAAAAATGTAATCGCCCGCCTCGGTCACCTTGATATTGGTGGAGGCCGGGCTTACCATGGGCACGCGCGCGCTTTGACAGATCGGAGCTATGGCCAGAGAATTCTTGGACATGACCGCGCCGTTAATCGCGCAGACATTATCGCGCGAAATCAGCTTCTGGCAGGCGTTGTTGGCCTTTTCGGGCTGGCCTTCGTCGTCTTCGTAAAGGGCCCGCACCGGCTCTTTTATGCCGTTCACCAGAATGCCGCCCCGGGCATTGACCTGGTCCACCGCCAGTTGCATGCCCTGTTTGGAGGACTGCCCGAAGGTAGCGGCGTTGCCCGAAAGCGGAAACACGCCGCCGATAACGATCTCCTGCTTTTTGGCGCAGGAAACAAGGGCGAGCGCAATACCTACCGGCACAATTATTTTTCTTGGATCATACATGGCGTGGTTCCTTTTTAAATAAATGCAACGAAGGATTTTAATGGGCCGCAAGCAATATAAAATGCAACGTGCAGGGTGAGCAACATTCCGCGGATTAACGCGATAATACCCCCGTTACGGCCCGGCGTATTGTAACGTCACCGGAGTCGGGGATCGCATTAAACATTACGAAGGGTGTTGCCTTGACATATACGATAGAGTCCCGGACCGGCCTGCCTTTTTGTAAAACGACGCACGAGGTCCATCCGGCAGGCAAGGGCCTTCGCAGGGTCACCGGCGCATTGAAAACGGCATCGGACAGAGTATCGGTCACCCGGACAACGATTGAATCCGCCGTCTTTACAATTTGCCGGACGGAGAGGCACTGTCGCTCACGGATATATCGCGCGACATCGACGAAGGGAGCCACCCATATCAGGGACTGTTTTGATAAAAGATATTGAAAATGGGCTTGTAACGTATCGGAACTTACCGGCGACCAACCCCCGGCGTTATCGATACCGTGCGCAAGAAATATGTACCA
>JAQUMP010000286.1 GCA_028718065.1 Chitinivibrionales bacterium
CCAAATCGCCGGCGATACCCTTTCAATTCCGCGGCAGCGATAGAGCGCCCTTTTCCTCGGCGATTGCCGCGGCAAAAAAAACTTCCGGCGGCGATAAAATCGTCCGCAGCAAACTTTCCCTGAACGGGATCCTCATGAAGGAAAAACCGCTCGCGATTTTAGCGGATGAAAGCGGCGCGACGGCCATCTGCGCCGTGGGCGACACCTTTTTCAGCCAAATCATTGTGGCCATACGAGGCAATACCGTAACCCTGCGCGATGCAAAAGGGGCCTACGATCTTTCGGTCATCGAAAAATAAAATCACCGGCGTTTCCGCCAAACGGGGATCGGTGCTGGTAACGGCGCTTTTCTTTTTAGTAATCGTCGTTATCATCGCCTCCGTTTATCTGACCAGGATCCAACTCTTAAATAAACCGCTGCTTTCACAGGCCAATACCCTGCAGGCGCTTTTTACGGCGCGGGCGGGAGCTTACCATGCGCTCGATTCGCTCGAAAACCTCGCGCACCCGCCCCCGGGACAAGTTTTAAAAACCATCAATACGCTCGACAGCGCTTTCGGCAAAAAACTTTTCGACAGTGCCGCGGCGGCTTCATTGACCGGCGCGAATGACGCGGACACCGCGGCGCCTTTTAATCCGTTTTCCAGCGACAGTTTCGGTGAATGCCGCCTGCAGGAAAACTATTCAGGCCCGTTTTTTATGGTGCAGGCGCGGGGCGATTTCCGGCAGGCCCGGCGCGCGGTGCGGGCCAGGCTCGGCAGCAAAGGGCGCGCCTACGGCGACACGGTGCTGTTTTGCGAAACGGCCGGCCTGCCGCAGGGAGGCTCGATCGACGGCATGGTGCGCGCGGGCCTGTCCGGTAACGCCGTAGACTCGCTCAAAAAGCTGGTGCCAAAGGCAGCCGATGCGCTCCTGGCGGCGTATCAAAAGGAACTCGACACGCTTAGTAACGATTCCCTGTTTAAGGCTAAACCATGTATTGTACGGTCCGGCGCCGAGGCCGAAAAATTAGACAGCGTGGTGCCCGGGCCGTTGCTGGTGGACGGTTCATTCTATGAAATTGACTGGACGCAAAAACGGCGCATGCTGGTCCTGGGCGATCTGCAATGCACCGGCGCATCGCTTATCCAGGGCATCGATTTTATCGTGGACGGCGACATAAAAATTTTGGATAAAACCGCGCTCAAGGACGTTTCGCTGTATGCCGCCGGCGGCATATTTATGGGCGATTATGCCGTGGCGCAGCGGGTAACCATGATCGGCCGCGGCGCCATAAGCGTTTACGGCAATGCCCAGGTAAACGACAAGTGCATCCTTGTGGCAATCGGCAGACCGAAAAAAAACAAAAACGCTCCCGTTGCCAAGCCGGCGCCGTTCGCCTGTTACTTTGCAGGCAGCAGCATCGTCGACGCAACCGTGGTCGTCATGAACTTGACTTCGGGCATTAAGACCGAAAAAAGCACGAAATGCCGCGGCGTTTTCTGGTGTCTGGGGCCGGTCTGCATCCAGGGAGCGCTGGCGGGCGTCGTGCGCGCCAATAAATTGGTGGCCTGCGGCGTTCCTCCCGGAACGCCCGATTCGGTCGCCGTTTTCGCCGCCGATAATAAACTTCAGGGTTCGATAAAACGGCTCGCCGACGTTGGAAAATATGTAATGCCCTATGGCCTGGGACCTCCGGCGGTGATAGACTGGTATGAAGAATAATCGCGGATTAACCATCGTCGAAGTGCTGGTGGCCGTTCTTGTGCTGGGAGCGGCGACCATGGGGGCCATGGCCATGCTGCGGACCGGTGATAGAATAAAGGTGCGCCAGGAAAAGCTTTCGACGGCTGCTCTGCTCGCCCAAAACGATGCGGAACGAATTAAAAACCTCGCTGTAAATTCCATTGTCGTCTCCGATACGGAATACGAGCAGACCATTAACGGCCTGACGTATTCAATTGTGCGCTCGGTGGTTGAACCGGAAAGCCTGACCGAAAACTCATCCGGTAAAACAAGCGAGGCCCAGATTTCGATTACACCAAGCGGAAGCGAGGACACCCTTGCCCGGTTCAGATTGATCCAGGGGTATTTTTATTAAAAACGACACCATTTACGCAAAGGGAATTACGCTGGTTGAACTCATGGTCGCCCTTGCGCTGAGCGCGATCGTGGTGGTATTTATTGCTTATGCCTGGCGCTTCATAGAACAGCACGCAACCGTTCAAAGCCGCAAGGCCTTTTTTTACGCCGAGGCCAAACGGGTAACGCAGTCCGTTGCCGGCGAAATTCGCGCTTGCAAAGAGGTACTTAAAATCGGCGATGCTTCTATTACCTTTAGGAAAAATCCCGGAGGCGATACCGTCTCGTATGAATTTAACAATGCGGAGCTTACCCGCAACGGCGTCCCGGTTGTAATCGTGGCCCCCACGGGGCATTTTGATGAATTTACCGTTAGTCAATCACAATCGGGCTTTGATGAAAAAAGCGCCCGGGCGCTGCTTGACATGAGCATCGCGATCGTTGATAATTTCGGGGACACCAGCCGCATTACTTCGAGTTGCGCCGTATCGGCGCAGGAATAATCGGTTGATTAAACCATTTTCTTCGTAATATATTAGTGGTATAATATTGAGGCTTTAAGCAGCAAGGAACCTCTACATGTCCGAAAAAATAATTATTATCGGCGGCGGGCCGGCGGGGTACACGGCCGGCATTTACGCGGCGCGCGGCAATTTGGCCCCGCTGGTTTTTGAAGGATTCATGGCCGGCGGCATACCGGGCGGGCAGTTGATGACCACCGGCGCCGTGGAAAATTTTCCCGGTTTCGAAAAAGGGATCGACGGGCAGCAACTCATGGCTACGATGCGTCAGCAGGCGCTGAACATGGGCTGCCGGATCCTAACCGAAGATATCGAAAAAATCATGCTCGATAAAAACCCTTTTGAAGTCCTGGGCGCCGAAAGCGGCCTGTATCAGTCCCAGACGCTGGTCGTGGCGACCGGCGCCGCGGCCAAGCGGCTGCCGCTGCCCTCCGAGCGCAAACTCTGGGGAAAAGGCCTTTCCGCCTGCGCCGTATGCGATGGCGCTTTGCCGATGTTTCGCAATAAACCGCTTGCCGTTATTGGCGGCGGCGACAGCGCCATCGAGGAGGCCCTGCATTTAAGCCATTTCGGATCGAAGGTTTACCTTATCCACCGCCGGGATTCTTTCCGCGCCAGTCATATTATGCGTGCGCGCGCCCAGGAGCATCCCAAGATCGAAATTTTATGGAACAAGACGGTGGAGGAATTTCTGGGAGAGAGCGCCGTAAGCGGTCTGCGCCTGCGCGATACCGTGAGCGGCGCGCTCACCACCCTTGAGGTCGCGGGAGCTTTTGAGGCGATCGGCCACCGGCCCAATACTGCACTTGTAAAGGGGCAGCTTGAACTGGACGAAGACGGCTATGTTATTACCAAGGCCGGCTCTACCGAGACTTCGCGGCACGGCGTCTTTGCCGCCGGCGATGTGCAGGATAAAAAATTCAGGCAGGCCATAACCTCGGCCGCGAGCGGATGCATGGCGGCGATTGAAGCCGGCCGTTTTTTGCAGGAAACCCCATAATATTATCGGTCAAGGATTAGCCGCAATGAATTTTATTCGCGCCAAGGGCATTGCAGGCAAAGAGACCGGCGGTCCTCTCCTGCTTTTGCTCTCCAGTCGCGACCGCATTCGCGATATCCTTACGATCGGCCTGGTGCAGTGCAACTACCAGGTCTTGCAGGCCGATTCTTCCTTTATCGCAACGGTCAAGGCAAGCCAATTCCTGCCGGAATTGGTGATCGTGGACATTACCGCCAATAACACCAAGGACATCATCCTCATCCGGCGGCTGCGCAATTCGATCCGCACCAGAAAAATCGCGGTCCTTATCATTGTTCCCGCGGCGTGCCGGCAGCTTCTGGACCATACGCTCGCCCAGCAGCAGGCGCCCAAAAGCGACGACACCGATCCGCCCCCGCAGATCCTGGAATACCCTTTTAATTTCGCGGAGCTTTTAAAACGCGTAAAAACGATCCTGTCTACCACCTTGTCAACAGGCGGCGCGGCCGCCCTTCCCGCGGAAACGCCCGACCACGACTATATCGCGCGGCGACTCTTTGATCTGCAGGTCCCCATCGACGCCAAACTGCGCGACGTGGAGGCCAGCATCCACCGGCAATGGGCCTTTCCCTTTACGGTTGTCAAGGCGCTCGACATTATCGATTCCGACGAAAGCTGCTGCACGGAGTTGGCCAAGTTTATCGCCACCGACATGGGCGCCACCTCGGCGATTTTAAAAGTCGCCAATACCATCAACTACGCCAAGCGCGGCGGCAAGCATATTTCGGACATCAAGGAAGCGGTCATCCGCCTCGGCTTCCGCGAAACGCGCAACCTGCTGGCCTGCCTGGCGCTGATCGACCTTTCGTCGCGGCAGTTCGAGGAATACGGTTTTTCGCGCGATGAATTCTGGCTGCATTCGCTGGCCACGGCCCTGATCGCCGAGCGGCTTTGCATTGAGAGCGGCTACCGGCGGCCCGAACTGGCTTTTGTCGCGGGGCTCATCCATGACCTTGGAAAAATCCCCATCGACAATAATTTTAATGACGTCTTTGCGCGGCTGCTCGAAGAGACCGCCCATAATGTAAAGCCGTTTTACGCCGCCGAGATGGACCTGATGGGTTTTTCGCACGCCACCCTCGGCCATTTCCTTACCAGCATGTGGAATTTTCCGGCCACGATTTCCATGGCGATTTTGTGCCACCACGATCCCGCGCGCATCTTAAGCGCGGCGACGCCGCTGGACCGCATCGTTTTTGAGGCGGTTTTTTGCGCCAACCAGTTCGCCAAGGCGCTCAATATCGGCCATAGCTGCGATGAAATCTTAGACGATATTCCGGAGGAGATGTTTTCAGACCTGCGCATCGGCGTGCAGGGACTCTCGGACCGATTTATCGCCGGCATCTATCGCAATTTGTCAAGCATGTGCAAAACGCTCAATATCACGTCCAAGAACCTTTTTATGAACCAGCAACGGCCCGAAACGGCCGGCTGCGAGATCGTGGTGGTCCTTAACAAACGGCTTTCGTTCCATCCGCTCATTCTGGCCCTGCGCAATGCCGGCTTTACCGTGCGCGTTACCAACCAGTTCTCGGCCGATCTGCACGCCAGCGCCAAAATCGTGATATCGATCTCGGAAAAAGGACCGCCGCTAGACATTGTGCTGTATGAAGACGATTCACGCCAGAAAACCGAAAACGCCGGGGTGCTTAAAATTTTCGTGCTCGACA
>JAQUMP010000287.1 GCA_028718065.1 Chitinivibrionales bacterium
CGCCGGGGCGCTCGGCGATTTTATTACCATTGTGCCGGCCTTACGGCTTTGCCGGCAAGCGTTTCCGGGCTACGAGATAATTCTTCTTGGTAAACCGGAACTCGCAATCCTTGCCCGCGAAAACGGTCTTGTCGACGAAGTCTGGGACCTGGGCCGCAACGATTTTGCCGCACTTTTCGACGGCGCGGCCCTCGAGGTCCACGCCAAATTTTTAGACGGCATTCACCGCGCGCTTTTGTTTTGCGCCGATTCGTCGCCGCTCATGCCGACTGTTATGCGGTTTGTTGCACACGTGTTGCGCCAGGACCCGTTTCCCCCCGGTAAAACGCATATCGTTGACTACCATCTCTCTCTTTTAAAAAAAATCTTGCCGCCTTTTCGCGCCGAATACCCGGACCTTTACCGCGCGTTAAAGGGGAACGATCGCCCGCTAAAACGACCGCCGACGCTGGCCCTGCATCCCGGCAGCGGCAGCGTGCGCAAAAACTGGCCCTTTGATTTCTTTTTGCAATTGGCAGGTCGCCTGCGGGCCAATGATCGCGCCATTCTCTGGGTCCTGGGACCGGCCGACAGCGGGCTGCACGTTCCCGCCCAGGACGAAACGGCCCGCTGCCTTGTCCTGCCGCTGCTTGCCCGAAGGCTTGCCCAATGTCAATTATTTGTCGGCAACGACAGCGGGATTGCCCATCTGGCCGCGGCCGTGGGTATTCCCGTGGCGGCTCTCTTTGGCCCCAGCGACCCGGATGTCTGGCGGCCTTTTGGACGGAACGTTACGGTTATTGACGCAAATCCTTCCTGCCGTCCGTGCCATCCAACCCAGAATCAGAAAAAACCGTGCACTCATAATTGCCTCGAAACTATTACGGTAGAGACCGTTTACAAGCATTGCATGTCATACCTGTAAAAGATATTTTTGATCGGTATGACCATAGCACTCATCAGCGGCATTAATGGTTTTGTGGGACGTCACCTTGCCGCCGAACTCATGGCCCACGGCCGCACGGTTGCCGGCTTCGACCGCGCCTCTCAATGCGCCGTCGCCGGAACAACCTGCCAATCGCTTGACATGCAAGATAGCGCCGCGCTCGCGCGCTTCGTCGCCCAAGCCGCGCCCGATGAAATTTACCATTGCGCCGGGAGCAGCTCGCCGCCCCAGGTCGACGCTTCGCCGCGCGATGCCCTGGCCGTGAATATCTTGGGATCGGTCAACCTGCTCGAAGCCATGCGCGCGCAGGCGCCCAAGTCCAAACTGCTGCTGGTGGGCTCCATGAAGGAGTACGGCGATGCTTCTTGCGGATTAATAAGCGAAGAGCAGGCTTTAAATCCAATCGGCTTTTACGGCGTGTTTAAATGCGCGGTGGAGTTAATCGGAAAGCAATATGCCCGGCAGTATGATCTTGACATACGGTTCGCCCGCTCCTTTAACCATACCGGCCCCGGACAATCCCCGCAATTCGTTTGCTCGGATTGGTGCCGGCAGATTGCACTTATAGTTGCAGGAAAACTTCCGCCCCGAATATCGGTTGGCGCGCTCGATGCCGCGATCGATTTTGCCGACGTACGCGACGTAGCCTGCGCCTACCGGCAGATCATGGAAAAGGGCCGCGCGGGTGAAGCGTACAACGTATGCAGCGGCAAAACCGTCGCGCTGCAGGAAATTTTGCAATACCTTATTAAGAAATCAAACCTGTCTATCGAGGTTTTTGCGGACGCGGGCAAACTGCGAAAAACCAAAACCCCGGCACAGCTCGCGGGCGATTATGCCAAAATAAAGCGCGACACCGGCTGGTCCCCAACCATAGATATTTTTAAAACCCTTGACGATCTTTACGACTATTGGCATGACTTAACCCGCGGCGCGTGATCCGGACACCGTTCTTGACGCCGCACGAGACAGGTAACAGATAAACCGGTATTAGCGCCAACCACGGTGGCCGCGGCCCCAGTGCCGGTACGGATACCAGTTCCGGTGATAAGAATAATAGGGCTGCCAGCCAAGATCGACGATAACGCCGGTGGGATACTGCCAATACCAATATCCATTCATCAGGACCCATCCGCCGGCAGGGGGCACCGATTCATAAATAATATCCGGGTTGACGGATGGGACAACTGCCGGTTGCCCGGCATTGGCAACGGCCGCCGATTTTTGCACTCCGGAATCGGTGGCCGGTTTCTTGCGCTGAATTGCCGCGGTTATCACTTTACCGGATGCGCCCATATCTTTAAGCTGCAGGATTTCGTCGGCCGTTAGAACGTAGCCCGTACCGGATGTGTTGATAAAAGCGATAATCACATCCTCGCTCACGCCCGATTTAACGAGCTTTGCAAGATCATCATACCCCTGCGACGCCCAACTTGTAAAAATTCCCAATCCCGCAATGGCTAAGAAAGTCATTATTTTTTTCATGGTTCCTCCTTACTTTTTAACGCGCACACTTTTTAAAATGCATATCCCAAGGATAGTTCGTAATCAAATCCCGTATTCCATCTTAGTTGGTCGATGGCGTTTTGGTCCGGAATCGGACTGGCAGGGTCCCAATCGAATTTGCTCCAGGTGTATCCGTAACCGATGCGGGCCACCACGCTCAAACCTCCGGCAGAAACCCATCGTTGCCCGATATCGGGCCCAACGGTCACACTCGTTTGAGTATACCTGCCTGAGCTATTATTGCTATTATCCGGTAGATCGCTTTCATTGCCGTGATATCGTCCGCCATTTATAAAAACGCCCAAAAAGCCGGAATGCATGCTTTGGGCCCAATGCCACCGATATTCCAACGCTCCATTTTCGCCGTCTAAATCCCAACCCGAATAATAGCTTCCGGCCACAACAAACCCATGTTCATGGTGCAGTAAATACTCATAATTGAGCGCGATACCGCCGAACATAAGCGCGGCCATATCGACCTGCAGGGCCTGGTTCATTTTCGTTACGCGTTCACTCCAATACCTGTTGACCTCTCGCCACGACCTCCACGCCGGTACCCGATAAACCACATAGGGCCTGCTTTCTACCATCGCAGCGGTTTCCGGCGGTGCAGCAAGGTTGTTTGGTTTGCTAACAAGAGCGCCCTTATGCTGAATTGCGGCAACAATTACCTTGGGAGTCGCCCCACTTTGTTTGAGTTGCAAAACTTGGTCCGAAGAAAGATTGTAGCTGGAGTCCGACGCATTAATATAGGCTACAATCACCTCTTCGCTCGCGCCGGATTTGACTAATTTCATTAAATCATCGTATTGCGGAGAAGCCAATACAGCCGTAAAGCCGACAATAAGAATTATCGATAAAAAAGATAATTTTTTCATTTTTTATCACCCCTTCTGCTAATATATACCTATCCCTTTAAAAACCCCTCTTTTTCATTATATTAGACAATTTATTTCTAAAATTTATTCTCAATGATAAATATTATTGCCGCGCCGACTCCCGGGCCATGATTTTCGTGCCGATTTGAATAACAGCGGAAATTATTTTGTGGACCCGGCGATAGGGGCGCTCTTTTTCCGTTTAACGGCAAGCAGAGGTCTTTTAATGATAAAAGCGGTCGGTTTACTTTCCGGAGGTCTGGACAGCACGCTGGCGGCCAAGCTGCTGCTCGATCAGGGCATTGGGGTGCATGCTATCAACTTTACCTCGCCTTTTTGCGCCTGCACCTCAAAAGGAGCCTCCTGCGCCGCCGTGGTCACCGCGGTAAAAACGCTCGGCGATATTCCGCTCCAGCGCATTGCTTTAGGAGAAGAATACCTGAAAATGGTGCAAAACCCAAAGCACGGATACGGCCGCGGCCTGAATCCCTGCATTGATTGCCGTATTATGAAAATTAAAAAAGCCGCCGAATACATGCGCGAAATCGGGGCCTCATTTCTTTTTACGGGCGAGGTGCTCGGCCAGCGGCCGATGTCGCAGCATCGCCGCGCCATCGACCTCATCGACCGCGAAACCGGTCTGGGCGACCTGACCCTGCGCCCGCTTTCGGCCCTGCTTTTTGAACCGACGCTCCCCGAGCGGCAGGGGTGGATCGTCCGTGAAAAATTACTGGCATTTTCCGGCAAAACCCGCAAGCCCCAGATAGCGCTGGCGCTCGATAAAAACATTACCGACTACCCCTGCCCCGCCGGCGGGTGCCGCTTGACTAATGCTCATTTTGCCGAACGGCTCAGGGATTATTTCGCCTTTTGTTCCCTGCCGTCAATGCAGGACATCCCGCTGCTCAAGGTCGGGCGCCATTTTCGCTTACCCGGCGGCGACAAAATCGTGGTTTCCCGCGACGAGGCCGAGGGCGAAATGCTCCTGCGGCTCGCCCGGCCCGCCGATCACCTGCTTATTCCCCATTTTTCCGGGCCGGTAACGCTGCTGCAGGGGAAATCCCTGAACGATGCCCTCGACAAAATGCGTCTATTCGTCAAGGTTTTGCCTGCTGCGGGCGCGGTCGTGGAACACCGCTGCGATGGGGCCGCGGAAATGCTCACGTTGAGCGGATTATCGGGCCCAAGTCCTGCTTGAGGAATAGGGCAAGATTATATATATTTCGGAAGTGCCGCTCATGGAGCCACACGTTGGCGGCGTATAATAGCTAAAAGAAAACAAACGTTTAACACGGGAGGTCCGTATGATTAAAAAATGTCTTATTGTCGTTGGAATTGTTGCCGTTTATGCCGCCCTTTTCGCCCAGGAGGCGCCGCTGGGATCGGCGGTGCAGCCTACTAAAGAGGAACAAAAAGCGCTGGACAATCTTAAGGGAAAAATAAACGGCAAAATCGTCTGGTCGACCTCGCGGGTCCACACCAAACACGATATCTGGATCATGAACGCCGACGGCACCGGCGCCAAGGCGCTGACGAGCAGCCCCGATAACGTGGACTGGTTCCCGCGCTTTTCGCCCGATGGCCGTACGGTGCTCTTTGTGCGCAGTAAAATGGGCTGGGTGCCGGAAACCGACGCCGAAACGTTTGACAAATGGGATTTGTGGACGATCAAGGCCGACGGCAGCGGCGAGACCAAAGTCGCCGAGAGCGCCTGCTGGGGCACCTGGCGGCCCAGCGGCGATTCCATCGTGTTTGCGCGCGGCCCCAAGGTTTTTATTAAAAGCTTAAAAGACAGCAGCGAAAAAGAGTTGTTTGATGCCGAAGCGGTCATTAAAAAAAGCGCTTATTCCCAGGAGCCCAATCTTTCGCCCAACGGCAACTTGCTCGCCCTTACCATCCGCGGATCGAACCGGCAAACGGGAATCTATAATTTTGCCCAGAAAAAATGGAACACCACCGGCGGCGGATGCCAGATCGAC
>JAQUMP010000288.1 GCA_028718065.1 Chitinivibrionales bacterium
CAACGAGATCCTGGGTTATTTATCGGCCGTGGCGCCGGACCTGTGCAGCCGGGTGCAGCTCTATAACGGCAACCTGCCGCTCTTCGACGCCTATAATATAGAAAAAGACCTTGAACGCTCCCTGCGCCGCAAAGTCTGGCTTAAATGCGGCGGCTATATTTTATTCGATCATGCCGAAGCGCTACTGGCGATCGACGTCAACACCGGCCGCAACGTGGGGCGGCGCAGCCAGGAAGACACCATTTTTACCACCAATATGGAGGCCGTGCACGAAATCTGCCGTCAGTTGCGCCTGCGCGACATCGGTGGCCTTATCGTCATCGATTTTATCGACATGCGCAGCGCCGAGCACCGCCACCGCATCGAACACGCCATGACCACCGAGCTGGCGCGCGACTCCACCACCACCTCGCTCACCGGGCTGTCCAAATTCGGCCTGCTGGAAATCACGCGCAAGCGCGTGCGCCCCGAACTGCAGGAGCTCTTTACGGACGAGTGTCCTACTTGTAAAGGAATCGGCTGGGTTTTTTCGCCGGCCACGGTTTCGGCGCGTCTGGGCCGCGCCTTGCACCGCGCCCAGGCGCTGCACGCCGAGCGCAAGCTCCTGCTGCACGTGCATCCGGCGGTCGCCGACTACCTGCTGGAAAACAACGGCGCCATGCTTAAAAAGCTCCAGAGCGAGCACGGCTTCGAGCTGCGGGTCGAGCGCCGGGACGATCTGGACCAGGACGAATACGAATTTTTCGCCCCCGGCGCCCATCAGCCGCTCACGCTTTAAATAAAAGCGCCCTTGCCTTATCCGGCGGAAAATGCTATTTTTAACGGATTATGGTTTTCTGGCGCGAACCTGAGCGCTCATTTTACGGGAGGATTTTTGCATGTTTATGATCGTGGAACAAGGCGGATTTCAGTTTAAAGTCAGCCAGGGCGATACCATCCGCGTGCCGCTTATTAATGCCGAAAAAGGCCAGGAAGTTACCCTCGATAAAGTCCTGCTTATAAGCGACGGCGAGGCTGTTACGGTCGGCACGCCGGTCGTGGCGGGCGCCCAGGCAAAAGCGACCGTGCTCGAGCACGGCAAAGGCGACAAGGTGCTTATTATAAAAAAGCGCCGCCGGGAAGATTACAAACGCAAGAACGGGCACCGCCAGGATTT
This sequence comes from Chitinivibrionales bacterium, assembly GCA_028718065.1. Taxonomy (GTDB): domain Bacteria; phylum Fibrobacterota; class Chitinivibrionia; order Chitinivibrionales; family FEN-1185; genus JAQUMP01. The sequence continues at coordinate 1,157 of JAQUMP010000288.1, forward strand.
TACCAAGCTGCAAATCACGGCGCTGGCGGTCTGAGCGGTTTTCTTAAAAGTAAATAGCTTTGCATGTAAAGGAGTCCCAGATATATGGCACATAAAAAAGGCGGCGGTTCAAGCGTTAACGGCCGCGACAGCAACCCCAAAACACTCGGCGTCAAGCGCTACGGCGGGCAAACCGTCCTGGCCGGCAATATTCTTGTCCGTCAAAAGGGCACGGTCATTCATCCGGGGCTCAACGTCGGCAAAGGCAAAGACGACACCCTCTACGCCGAAATCAACGGCGTGGTGCGCTTTCGCCTCTTCGGCAAGGACAAAAAGAAAGTCGATATTCTTCCGGCGCCGGTCGCGGCAGCTTAGTTTTTTACCGCATTGCAAGAACGGCCTCGGCCGCTTCATTTGAGTTATAAGCCCGAATGTTTTTTGCATCCGGGCTTTTATTATTTTGGTTCGTCTCGTTTTTATCCAATTTAAAAGGCACTACCTGCATGCTTCCGTTACGATTCCTCTACCGCGCGTGGCGTTACCGTCTTGTAAAAGACCGCCGGGAAATCCTCTGGGTGCGTTCGAACCTTAACAAAGGGGACGTTGTCGTTGATATCGGCGCGCACAAGGGGGCTTATCTCTACTGGTTGCGCCGGGCCGTTGGACATACGGGAATGGTATACGCCTTCGAACCGCAGGCCCTGCTTGCCGGATATTTACGCGGGATCATTTCCCGGGCGCGCTGGGAGAATGTGCTCGTGGCGCAGAAGGCCCTCTCCGCGCAGGGCCGCACGCTGGATTTTTTCGTGCCGGCCCCTTCCGGCCGGAGTTCGCCGGGCGCGCATATCGGCCCAAAGGCAAGCGGCGCAGAAGCGCATTCGTTCCCGGTAGAAGCGGTGGCCCTCGACGAATTTTTCCGCGGCAAGGAAAGCGAGCGGCTGCGCTTGATAAAATGCGATGTCGAGGGGCATGAACTGGAGGTGTTTCAGGGCGCGGCCGATATTCTCCGCCGCCGCCGTCCGGCGCTGCTTTTCGAATGCGAACAACGCCACCTGGGGAAGCGGCCAATGGGCGACGTGTTCCTGTTTCTGCGGGAGTTAGGATACGACGGCTTCTTTTTTCACCCCTCCGGCCTGCGGCCGATCGCCGAATTCAGTCCGCAGCATCACCAGCCCGAAGCATCTTCCGGCCACGGCAAGCGTAGCGTGTATTGCAACAATTTTCTTTTTCAGGCAAAATAAGCGCCGCGAACATCAGGAATTAAATTTAGAATTTAGGGGACGGTGGAAGTTTATTCCCAGCGGAAAATCGTAACTGAAATCCGCATTTACACACCAGAACGGCTTGTTAGTGCTCTCGCCCCTGACATTTTTCGGTATAACCAAAATGAATGATGACTCCAGAATCGCGTTATGACGGCCGAACGTTATGCCGCATTGCGGTTCCAGATCCATGAGGGAAAAATCACTCGTGTTACGTTCGGATGTTGTGACCTGCCAGCTTGATGACGTCTGATTTGTCGTAATAACTTGCTCGATCAAGCGCGTCTGCCCGATGTTAAGGTCTACCCGTGGCGTAAAGGTCGCCACAAACCGTAACGGCAGCTTTATTTTAAACTCGCGAAAAATCTGCGGATGGATGGTGAATTCGGCGCGCTCGGGAAAATCGAGATAATTATCGACACTCAGCGAAGCAATGTCGGTGGTAAAGGCGAGCGTAAGGTTTATTTCATTGGAATTGTAATCACGTCCTCCTCGAACCATGTCGGCAAACCAGAAACGCGTATAGCTTGGCAGTATATGGAAAAACGGGTCAATAATCGACCATTCAAAACCTGCGTTCAAATCAAGTTCATACCATCGCTTTTCGTCAAGCGACCATTCCGGTTGGACCGATACCTGCAAGCCATTCGTTTTTTCAAACGAAAGGGATGGTGAGACGATGGTTTGGTTTTGACCCCAGTCACGCCCGCGGTCGTAATCATGACGGCGCCATGCCACGGCGGCGGTTATGCGGGGCAAAAGTCCTTCGAGCGAATCGTGAACGTCGGCAAGCGCGCCGGCCGTTTCCCGGCGAGTTTCTTGGGCGTCATCAACCAATTCATCCGCCTTGTTTTCCAGTTCGTCAATACTATTTTCGACCGTGTTTTCAAGGGTGTCCGCCGCCGTGTCGCCGTAATTGCCGGCGGTGTCCCGCCAGAGTTCGATCAGGCTGTCGGCGATATCATGAAACGATTCAGCGGCATCGTTAAAATCGGAATCATCGGCGCAGCTATCGCATGTTTTGCTTTTTATAAATTCACGTTCGAGCCGCTCGCTAAAACGGTTGGACAGGGTCTCGATTTTTTCCGGCCAAAACCCCGCCTGCGCCTCCAGCAGCGCCGTTTTGTCCCGTGCAAGCGCCTTGACAACGGCGATCCGGGTGGAATCCAGATGTTTCCGGGACACGGTAACGATTGAGTCGGCGGCCGCGTTCAGCAATCGCAATTTTATCGCAAAAACGCCGGAAATGCACTTGTCAAGGGAGTCCTTTTCTTGCTTGTTTATGAGCGAAAAAGAATCGCGCTCGGCGGCGAGCCGCTTTTCGAAGCGCGGCCGCAAACGGTCCGACTCTGCGGCGCGACCGAGGGAAACGCCGAGCCCAACGAGCAAAAAGCAGGCAACATAAGAATAAAGGAATTCAAAGTTTCGCATTTTTTAGTTTAAGTCATTTCATTGGCGTTGGTAAATCGATTTTAAAAACAGAGACCGTGCCGGTCCGTTTTAAAAAGCCCCAACCCACTAATTGCCCCTTAAGCGCGGCAAAGAGGGATTTTATAAGGACCCAATACATCAGCGCCCGGTAGACGATGCGCTGGGGCACAAGATAGATCAAAAGTCCGTAGCGCTCATGTTCAAAAGAAAACGCGATAAAGGCGGCCAGCGTATCCACCAGGGTAAAGGCGCAGTAATAAATAATGATCTGCCGCCAATTACCGAAAAAAATTGAAAAGAGCATCATCAGATCGGTGAGCGGGGCGAAAAGAGGCAACATATATGAGAACAACAGGGCGTTCGGAAGGCCGACCATGCCCAGTGTTTTATGCGAAGGATTAGCCATGGCGCTCCGGTTTTTCCAGATGCTTTGCAAAATGCCGAAGGACCACCGGAAGCGCTGCTTGATAAACATGCGGACCGTTTCCGGAGCTTCGGTAAACGCGATGGCGCCGGGACAGGTGCGTATGCGCCAGCCGGCCGATAACAGGCGAATGGTCAGATCGCAATCCTCCGCCAGAGTATCGGAAGTAAATCCACCCGCCTGGACGACCGCTTCCCGGCGGAATGCGCCGATGGCTCCCGGGACAACGAGAATGCAGTTAAGCAGGTCAAATGCGCGACGGTCAAAATTCTGGCTGGTGATGTACTCGATCGATTGCCATTTGGTTAAAATCTTTCGTGCGTTTCCCACTTTCACATTTCCGGCAACGGCCCCGGTCGCCGGATCGGAAAACATGCGCATGAGGTTTCCGACGGCATCCGGTTTTAATTGCGTGTCCGCATCGATGCAGACCAAAAAGGCGCCTCCGGCGCGGGCAATGCCGAAGTTGAGCGCCGAAGCCTTGCCGCCGTTCGCTTTAGTAAAGACCCGCACGCGAGGGTCCTTTCCGAACCGCTGCGATACCACGGCAAAAGTTTTATCGCTTGACCCATCGTCGACAAAAATTATTTCTAAGGGTTCATAGGTTGCGTCCAACAAGTTCGCGATGGTGCGCGGGGCCGTTATTTCTTCGTTGTAAGCCGGGACGATGATGCTCACCAGGGGCGCCGGGTTCAGGCCGTTTAACGTCCGGCGCGCGCTTATTTTTTTTTGGCGCCACGCCAAAAAGGCAATTAGAGCCGTGCGGCCCATGGAAAGTACAATGGCGATTATAAAGAGCGAGAAAACAAGCCGGCCGCTTAAAAACAGGCCCAGCGCAATGATCCAATTGACATGGGATAAAAAGCGGTCGTGCGGATCTTTGAGCGGCGGCATGACGTCGTCCCGGGTTTTTCCAATCATCCCGGCAACGGTAGAAAATGAATATCCCTGTTGTTTGAGGTAGTGAATAATGCGCGGCAAAGCCATGAGCGTTTGTGAACGGTCGCCGCCGCCATCGTGCAACAGGATAAAGG
>JAQUMP010000289.1 GCA_028718065.1 Chitinivibrionales bacterium
CTGGATCGTATAGCGCTCGATAGATTCCATACACGTGCAGCACCATTATTTCCGGATAAGAAGGCAAATGCGCCGCTTTGCAAAATCGCCGACAAACGGGAGAGCCATGCAAATACGTTCGAGCAGGCTGAATCCCGGAATATGGGTCGGCTCAAAATAGGCTTGCTCGATTTTAAATCTGCGCGCCGTACACGCCTTAACATAGGCTTGCATGCTGCGCAATCCTATGTGCGATTTATCCTCCTTAAGTATAACATTATGTTTCTTGAGACGTTCAAAAATGTGGGTCGGATTCGGCGTGTAAATGACCATGCGGCCGCCCGGTTTTAGGATGCGGTAGGCCTGCATAAGCATCGCCTGCAAAAAAGAATCATCCAGGTGCTCGGTAAAATCGACGGCCATGATTGCGTCGATAGTTGCTTCGCGCAGGGGAATAGAGCGGCCGTCACAGCACACGCCAAAAAATGGTTTTCCAGAAATGCGCTTTGTAAACTGTTCCCTGGCCAGAGAAAGTGAAACCGTCGAGTAATCCACGCCGATCATCCGGGCGCCGGAACCGGCCATGAATATCATCATGGTTCCGGCCCCGCAACCAAGGTCAACTATCAACTCGCCCGGTTGAGGCTGCAAAAGTTCCTGAGTTCGACGCACTTTAACCGCGGTAAATCGATCTCTCCGTGAAATCCGATCGATATGACCTTGATAATAGGCGCTCCCGTAATAGTTACGATCGATATTTGTATTCATGGTTCTGTTTTCAAATATGCTTCGGTAAATTCTTATGCCCGGCGGGATGGGCCGCCGGTTTTAAAAACCTCCAAATAAAATTCTTCCTGAATGCCGGCCGTTTTCTCCCATGTAAAGTTTTGCGCCCAGAGATAGCCTTGCCTTCCCAGATCACCCCTTAGTTTTGCATTGTCAAGCAAAACCCCCATTTTTTCCGCGAGAGCGTCCGTATCGTCCGGCAAAACCAAAAGCCCCGTTTTGTTTTCCCTGATAGCATCCCTAAGTCCTTGAATGCGGGTTCCCAGCGTAGCCTTGGAGCTTGCGGCAGCTTCGATTGCCGCGATATTCCATCCCTCCCATCGCGAGGGCATGCAAACAAATGTTGACGTATGAAACAGCTCCAACCGCTCCCGGTCATTAACATTAACCAAGAACTTGATTCGGGAACGAAAGGGTGATTCATTAATCCTGCGCCGGACCCAGTCAAGGTTGGATTCCTGGCCTCTTCCGGCGATAACAAGCGAATGTTCGCGATGCGCTCCGGCGATTTTTTCAAAAGCTGCAATCAAAACATCCAAACCTTTCATGCGCACATCGATACGGCCAAAGCACAAAATAAATTTATGATCGACCTGCGCTTGAGAAAGAAACGAGGAATCAAAACTAACGTAGCCGGCGCGGGCTTTTATGCCGGGCCTTCTTGTCAAAAGCGATTGCGCCAGGCTATCGGTGAGCGTGATATAGTTCCGGCCTGCATGGAGCGCGATTGTTTCGGCAAGCCACGGAAACATGCCGAAAACATTGTATTTCTTAAACACTTCCTTTCCGGTAACATGAAAAAAAAGAACAATCGTCTTTGCCGGCTTAAAGAGGAATGTCAGGACTGGAGAATATATCGAATACGGAATGGCGATGATATCCGCTGGGGACCATAAGGACCGCAGAGTGGCGAGAAGGGCAAATGAAATCCTGCTGAGCAGGTAATTGTTTTTAAATCCGAGATGCCGCCGGGCAAGATTCGGTTCGTCGCAATTTTTTGCGCCGGGGAAATTGCCGGTAAAAAATCGAACGGGATGATGGGCGGCAATGAGACGATGCACGTGCAATTCGCGCATGGCGCCGCCGCCGCCGCAACGCGGATTATCGATATCGTCGTAGCAATAAACATCGATTTTCATAGAAGGATATTGTTCTTTTTTTCGCCCAACTGCCGCGACCCGAATAGAACGGGAATAACACCGGTTATTTTAAGCAGTATGGAATAAAAACCAAAGAGGATATAAATCCCCAATTGTTCCTTAGAAAGCCCGATGTGCAGAAACATAACGCCAAGCAGCGATTCCCGGATGCCGATTCCATTGGGAGTCAACGGCAAAGAAATGCAAAGCAGTTCGATGAGCGGAATATACGCCAGGCATTCGGAAATGAGCAACCGCCCCGTAATTCCTTTAATGGCGCAGCAAGCGGCAGAAACAAGCGCCAACTGCATCAGCAGCGTGACCGCAGCCACTAAGACCAATGAGGTTTTTTTGTGTTTGTACTGATAAATCCCCTCGCGGATATTTTCGATTATAAACAGAAATCGAGGCGGCAATATTTTTCGAACGGCATTTCTGCCGGGATTCGTTATTCGTTTTGAGAAAGAGGCGGAACAAAGGAGCAGAAAAACCACAAAAGCCGAAAGCACGGAAATCAGAAACCCTCTCGGCATTGTAGCTTTGTCAAGTGTTAAAAGACCATACAAAGAAAGTGCCGCAAGCGCAAAAAGCCCGAGGATTCGAGCGACCCACGTTGAACCCCATATTACGGAATAGCTGTTCCCTTTTGACACGAGCATGGCGCGGATTATGTCCTGGCTTGCATTGCCCGGAAGCGCAATTGAATAAAACAAACCGGTAAAATGGCTCGCCATTACGCGCCCAAACGAAAGCGAAGGAATAAAAACGCGCGCCAGCATCCACCACCGCACGCCCTGGAGGCTCATTGACAGTAGTACGATTGCGGTGTAAACGGGAATGGTCCACCACGCCACCGAATGGGCCGAAGCGATAAGGTCGGGTAGCTTGATGTGCCAGAAAATCCAGACAATCGGCACGGCCGCCAAAGGATATTTTATCCAAGCTGGGATTTTAAGCGCGAAAGAATTAGTGTCGGGAATTCGCATGAGTTAAAATACACAAAACCATCGCATTTTTAAATAGCATTATGAAACATAAGCTAAAAAGCGCCATCAATTATTTTATGCTGCCATACCGGCTCTATAATAACCATCATTATTTAACTCGGGGAAACCGATGAGCGACAGAAAAAAAGTCCTGCTTATTTATCCGGGCAACATCAAGTCTATTACTAAACGTATGCCATTGTCCATATTGTTTCTTGCCGAGTCGCTCATTGAAAAAGGCTTTGACCCCGTTTTGCTCGATATGCAGGTGGACCAGTTCGACGAAAAAATGCTTGACAATGTCGTTTGCGTCGGCATATCGACCTTAACCGGCGAACAGATCAAATACGGCCTTTCTATCGCAACCGCGATTCGTGCCTGTAATCCGCATATTCCTCTGGTCTGGGGCGGCATCCATCCTTCGATAATGCCGGAACAAACCGCCAGGCATGATCTTGTGGACTATGTTATGTGCGGCGAAGGTGAAGAGGCGTTCCCAAAGCTCGTACAAGCTCTGCTGGCTGGATCTGATCTATCAACGGTACCGAACCTAAGATACGAACAAGATGGGACCTATAAAACAACCCCGAACCTTCCGTTTCTTTTATTTAACAAATCCAACAACCTTCCGTACGATCTTTTATCGTTGCCAAAGTATCAGACCAATACGCGCATTGAATATCAATCGAGCCGCGGCTGCCCGCATGGTTGTCTTTTTTGTTATAACAAAGGCTTTAATGCTTTTAAGTGGCGCGCCAAGGACAGCGCAATCGTTCTTGACGAACTGGATAAAATCGAAAAAAGATTTAATCCCGAATATTTGTTTTTTGTAGACGACGAATTTTTTATTAATCGAAAACGGGCGCAGGAAATCGTCACCGGCATGATCGCGCGCGGGTTCGATTTTAAATGGAAAGCCACGATCCGTATAGACACGCTTAATACCTATGATCAAGCCATGCTGGATCTGCTGGACAAAAGCGGATTCATGGAAATGGCCATGGGCGCCGAATCCGGTTCGGATAAAATTCTGAACCTGGTAAAAAAGAAAATCAAGCGTTCAGATATTGTGGCTTCGGCCCAACGTTTGGCCCAAAGCCGGATGATACCGCAATATAGCTTTATGAGCGGATTTCCGACGGAAACAATCCAGGACCTTCACCAGACGCTTGATTGCATGGATGAACTCTGGAGCATAAACAAAAGCATCAAGGTTAATGGCCTGTTTTTCGCAACGCCATTTCCAGGGACCGAGCTTTTTGATTTGGCCATTCAAAACGGTTACAAACCTCCGCAGGACCTCGCCGAATGGGCAGACATAGATTTTATACTTTCTTATAAAAACGTTCCCTATATACCGCGATCATTCACCCGCGAACTCGTCGTTTTTTCTTTTATCGTGCGATTCAGATATTTGTGGATGCATACCGCGACCTTTCTCAACAATCCTAAAAACCGGTCGTCGGCCAAGTATTGGGGATTTGTCGCCTTCAGGGTGATTTTTATGCCGGTCAATTGGATTTTCAGCTGGCGATGGCGCACACGCTTTACGGCCGTTCCGCTCGATGTTTTCGCGGTGCGAATGCTGTTATCAAAAATCGCCGCTTAAGATACGTTACTCTTTTCGACCGATAACGCCCACGGCAAAGGCGGTATAACATCCGATTGGTGTGTTTTCCACGGCCTTTACGCTACGATAATAAAGCCGCTCCAAAACCGGCGGTATAATCGTTTTACCTACTATGGCGTGTTGAATGCGATCAAGGTGACGACCATGAAAACGCCCGAATCCTTTTACAAAAGAGAATCCCGTTTCCTTGAGTAAGCCGCGCAGTTCCCTGAGCGAAAATTCCTTTTCCCACCCCGCAAACCATTGTTTGCGTATAATCCGGAAATGTTTCTTTACCGTGTAGAGGTTATAGCGCTGGGGGACATCGAGCAGCAGGTAGCCTCCCGGTTTCAGGATGCGATTCTGCTCCCGGAGCAGCGGCAGCGAATCCGGAAAATGCTCCAAAAAACCTTGGTGGTAGCAGATGTCAAACGATTCCTTTTGCAAAGGGATTTTAAAAGCGTCGCCTTGGACCAGACTGAGGGTTTGCCCCGCTTCACGAATATTTTTACGCATGAGCGCAATTGCTGCCGCGGAAAAATCAAGGCAGGTAACCGAGGCCCCCTTTCGCGCTATTTCCATTGCAGTCGTGCCGCTTCCGGCGCCGATTTCAATGACGGTTCTTCCGGCAAAGGCCGTAATATCTTCCAGCTCCTCGATAATCTTTACCTGCGGCAGCAGGTTTTTTTTCTCCCAGTAGGAGTCCCAATTCGCCACGGGGCTCGCTTGCACAGTATGCCCTTTTTAAAGAACGAACCGTTATTTGTTCGGACCCTTTTTTC
>JAQUMP010000290.1 GCA_028718065.1 Chitinivibrionales bacterium
TTGTTTTTTAAGAAAATACGGACCTTGCCCGGCAAAGTGTTTTTTAAGCTTTGATTAATTGCCCGAATTGTTTTTAAAAGTGCGTCTTCATGCCAGGGAAATCCCCAATAATGGGCCGAGGCCCGCAGCCGGTCGAGATGTTCTTTTAAGTAAACAAGCCGGCCGTTCTTGGCCAGGATCGATTCAAACAATTCAAACGCGGGAGGGGCCTCGTATAAGAATTTACATTTGGTAAGGCACTCCTGCCATTCGTCTGCCGGTTTGGAATCCCAGACAATGCCGCTGCCGACCCGATATTTCCAATTGGTTGCGCGGCCCTGGTTTTCAAGCGTGCGTATGGGGACGCTGAAAACGGCCCGCCCCTGGGGCGAAGTAAAGCCGATCATGCCGCAATAAACGCCCCTTTCGCCCCTTTCCAGCTCGTGGATAATTTCCATAGAACGGATCTTGGGCGCGCCGGTAACCGATCCGCAGGGAAACAACCCATTGACAATGTCGGAGAAACAACAATTTTGCTTCAGCCGCCCCCGGATCGTGGAGGTCATCTGAAAAAGCGTCGGGTGCGTCTCGATTTGGAATAATTTTTCAACGGTTATGGTGCCGGTTTTACAAATTTTCCCCAGATCGTTGCGCTCCAGGTCTACGATCATAACGTTTTCGCTGCGGTTTTTAGGGTCGCGGGAAAGCGCCGCGGCCATGGCCCTGTCTTCATCCCCAAAGCGGCCGCGCGGGGCGGTGCCTTTCATGGGTTTAACGGTGATATGATTCTTCCGGACCGAAAAAAACAATTCGGGCGAAAACGAGCAAATGGTGCGCTTGCCGGTGCGGATATAAGCGCAAAAAGGGGTAGGTTGACGCAGCCGTAAAGCCGTATAGAGCCGCCAGGAATCGGCCGACGAGCGCAATCGCATATCAAAAGTAAAGTTTACCTGGTAAGTATGGCCGCGGGCGATATAGGTTTTTATTCGGTTGATTTTTTTGAGATATTCTGCTTTGACTATCGACGGTTGCAACGAGGCCTTTAATTCAAGTTGATACGGCTCGGCATCGGGTTTCCGGTGTTTTATTGACGGGAGCGTTTTGTTCCAGAATCCCTTGGCGTGATCGAAAATATAGGGTTCATCAAAAACGGCGAACCATGCCAATGGTCCTGAGTCTGTTTTATGGTTTTTTAAAAAAGGCCTTAAGCGCCCTTCGAGCGCATAGCCCGCTTCATAACAGGAGTACCCGGCAATCCAATGCGATTTTGAGTATGAATCTATTTGGTCAAGGAGGCAGGGTATTTCCTCGGCGGTTTCGGCCGTCATGATTTTTTTTGGGCGAAGAAATAAATAGCTTTGGCAGTTGTCGCTTTCGGGCCGGGCATTATCGAGAAATATCACGGGGTCGGGGCCGGATATAATGCGCTTTACATCGTTGAGCGGCAGGGAATGCATGCTGGCTTTCCATAAAGGTTTGTGGTTCGACCAAAATATATTTTAAAATGATACTCATTACCAACTATACAAGGAGTTTGCCGTATGCCCGAAGCAGATACCAAAGAAGAAAAGAATTTCTATCTTGACATACCGGTTAAAAACGAGGCCTTTTTTCTGAAAGGTTCGAATTCTTATGACTGGGGCATGAAAAACCGGCTGGCCCGCATTTTTAACGCCAGCAATTCCGGTAAAACCGTGATGCTCGCCTTTGACCACGGCTATTTTCAGGGGCCGACCACCGGGCTCGAACGGCCTGATGTTACGATCCTGCCGCTCATGCCCTACGCCGATGCGCTCATGCTCACGCGCGGCGTGTTGCGCACCACCATTCCGCCTTCCGCCAATAAATCCGTGGTGATGCGCGCCAGCGGCGGGCCCAGCATTTTAAAAGAGCTCTCCAACGAGCATATCGCCTGCAGCATCGACGATGCCGTGCGCATGAACGTATGCGCGGTGGCCGTGCAGGTTTTCGTGGGCGGCGAATACGAAACGCAGAGCGTTACCAACATGACGCACCTGGTAGACGCCGGCATGCGCGTGGGCATGCCCGTTCTGGGCGTTACCGCCGTGGGCAAGGAGCTTACCCGCGACGCGCGCTATATCCGCTTAGCCACGCGCATGATCGCCGAGCTCGGCGCCGCATTTGTAAAGACCTATTTTATCCCGGAGTTCGAGACCGTTACCGCCGCCTGTCCGGTGCCCATTGTCATCGCCGGCGGCAAGAAGCTCCCCGAACGCGAGGCCCTGCAAATGGCCCGCGATGCCATCCAGCAGGGCGCCGCCGGCGTTGACATGGGACGTAATATTTTTCAGTCCGCCGCCCCGGTCGCCATGATAAAGGCCGTGCGCAAGGTCGTGCACGAAAACTGGAGCGTTGCCCAGGCGTTTGAATTTTTCGAAAGCGAAAAGCGCGGAAAATAGGGGAGTACATGTCAGCCACGATTTCGGAACTTCTTTCCCGCCTATGCCCCGCGATGAGCGTTGGGGCGATCAGCGCCGAAGTGCCTAATCTTGGGCGCGATTGCGAAGAGCTGCAAAAGGCCGGCGCGGGCATTCTGCATTTCGACGTCATCGACGGCCTATTTGCGCCCCAGCTTACAGCCGGGCCCTTTTTTGTGAAAGGGTTAAAGACGCCGCTTTTAAAAGATGTGCATTTAATGATAAACGATCCGCTTAAAACCATCGCCGATTTTGCCGCGGCCGGAGCGGACATGATTACCGTGCATGTTGAATCGTGCGGCCACGTCCATCGGGTCCTGCAGGCCATCGGCGCACTCGCAAATGTAAACGATGCCGGGCGCGGGATTGCGCGCGGCCTGGCGCTTAACCCGGGCACGCCGCTTGAAGTCATTGAACCGCTGCTTGACGAAATAGATATGGTCTGCCTTCTGGCGGTTAACCCCGGCTTTGCGGGCCAGCGCTTTATCGAAAAAACGCTTGAGCGCTTTGCCCGGCTTAAAGTCCTGCTTGCCGAGACCGAGCGGCGCATTTTTACCTGTCTGGACGGCGGGATCACGCGCGCCAATATCGCCATGGTTGCGGCCGCGGGGGCCGACATCGTGGTGAGCGGCAGCGCCATATTCGAGCGCCGGGCCATCGGGGAAAACGTTTCTTTTTTTGCCAATACCCTTAAAGGAACATTATAAACCATGAAAAACCGGTGGTCGGATGCCGATGCAGGCGCGCAGGCTAAATCCTTCGGCGAATCCTGGGGCGCGGACCGCATGGTTCGCATTTACACGGCGCGATTGCTCGGTGCGGAAAAAACGCTCGTGCTGCATGGCGGCGGCAATGTCTCGGTAAAAACAAACCTGCCCGATATTTTTAATAAAACCACCTCGGTTTTATGTATAAAGGCAAGCGGCTGCGACCTGGCGACCATGACGCCCGCGGATTTGTGCGACCTTGAACAGGATTATCTGCAAAAATTACTTTCGCTGCCCGCAATATCCGATGACGTCATGATCGCCCAATTAAAGGCCCACCGGCTGGATGACGGCAGCCGCACTCCTTCGGTGGAAACTTTAATGCACGCCGCCATTCCGCATGCCTTCGTCGACCATACTCACGCGGATGCAATTCTTACCCTCACCAATCAAAAAGAGGGCAAAACTCTCATCGCACAAGCCTTAGGAAAAGAAGTTGCCGTTGTCGATTATGTCCTGGCTGGTTTTTCGCTTGCTAAAGCCGTGGCTGCGGCGATAAAGGAAAATCCACGTGCTGCGGGATGGTGCTCATGCAGCATGGATTAATCACTTGGGGAACGTCCGCGCAACAGGCATACCAGTCGACCATAGAATTGGTCGACCGCGCCGAACGGTTTATACAAAAACGCTCCACGGTTTTAGTCTCGGCGGCCCGCACAACTCCATTGGAAGTTGCTTTGCAGCGGTCAAGGCAGGTTGCACCGCTGCTGCGGGGCGTTTTTTGCCGGTCTTTGCGCCGGCAGCATGCCGTGTTCGAACGGACGGTCGTACTTCCTATTGTCAATAACGAAAGTTTGCAATTCGTCGATGCCGCGCAGGCCCGGTCTTTGGCCGTGGGCGCGGTGCTTACGCCGGACCACCTTATCCGCACCAAGGCTTACCCGCTTTTTATTGCGGAGCCCGATTACGACGATCCGGCAAAACTCGTTGTGCAAATCGAGGCCGCCCTGAAGGAATATTCAGACCAATATAACGCCTATTGCGACCGCTTTACAACCGGATTGGATAAAGCCTTGCAACGCTTCGACGATGCGCCGCGCATGGTCCTTTTGGGCGGCTGCGGGGCGTTGTGCCTTGGGCCTGACCTTGCGTCGGCGACTATCGTGCGCGATATCACCGCCGCCACGATCGGGGTAAAATCGGACATTGCTAAAATGGGAGGAATATATCAGGGGCTGTCCGACGATCACCTTTTTGCCATGGAATACCGCCGCTATCAGCACGCAAAACTGCCGGCTGCGTCGCGCCAGTCCTTGACAGGTACGATCGCGTTAGTAACCGGCGCCGCGGGCGCCATCGGCAACGGCATCTGCCGCAAACTACTGGAGCAGGGCGCGTTGGTGGCGGCAACGGACCTGGCAGGCAGCGCACTCGATGCCATGGTCGCGGCCTTTGAGAGGGAGTTTGCAAATCGTATTATCGGCGTCCCTTTGGACGTTACCGATGCGGCCTCCATCGGCGCCGGCTTTGACCGGGTGATTGCCGCCTGGGGCGGCATCGATCTTTTAATTATTAATGCCGGTATCGCGCACGTGGCCGCGTTGGCCGAACTAACGCTGGATGCCTTCCGTAAACTCGAAAAAGTAAACGTAGAAGGCACGCTGCTTTTATTGCATGAGGCCGCCGCGCATTTTAAAAATCAGGGTTGCGGCGGCGATATTGTGCTGGTCTCCACCAAAAACGTGTTTGCACCGGGAGCGGGCTTTGGGGCCTACAGCGCCACCAAGGCCGCGGCGCACCAGTTGGCGCGCATTGCCAGCCTGGAATTCGCGGGGCTCGACGTGCGCGTGAACATGGTTTCGCCGGACGCGGTCTTTAATGCTGGAGCGGTCAAGTCCGGGCTTTGGGCAACGGTCTGCCCCGACCGCATGCGCGCCCGGGGGCTTGACGAAAAAGGACTGCACGAATATTACCGCGGCCGCAATTTGCTTAAGGCCGAAGTCACGGCCGAACATGTGGCCAACGGCGTGCTCTTTTTCGCCACGCGCCAGACGCCCACTACCGGCGCCACGATCCCCATCGACGGCGGCCTGCCGGACGCGACCCCGCGTTAAGCGCCATGCCCCTTTCTCCCCCATTCGGCCTTTACG
>JAQUMP010000291.1 GCA_028718065.1 Chitinivibrionales bacterium
ACTATAACAGGAGTTAATTTATAGGTACGCAGTATAGAATCAGGTATAGCATTAACTGCTATTCCACCTTTTAAACCTCTTCGTGAGAATTCGACTTTAGTAAAGAGATCATACACAAAAGAATGCTCAAGCCCCTGCTCTTGGACCAGCATTTTCTGGCGGGGCTGGGGAACATTTATGTGGACGAAAGCCTGTGGCTGGCGCAACTGCACCCGCGCCGGATTTCTTCGGGACTCAGTAAAACGGAAGCGCAAAAATTACACTATGCGATAAGGGCGGTTTTGCGGAAAGGCATTAAAAACCTGGGCACGACGCTCGGCAAGGGGCAGACTAATTTCTTTTCGGTTGGCAAGCGGCGCGGGCATAACCGCGAGCAGCTCATGGTTTTCCGGCGCACGGGCCAAAAATGTTTGCGCTGCGGAGCAATAATAAAACGGATAATCGTGGGCCAGCGCTCAACGCATATATGCCCGAAGTGTCAATGGGTATGATTTATGCGCTTTGTATTTAGAGTATGCTCAAACTTCGATTGCAGCCACCGGCTTATACATGGTAAGGGCCTCTTCTTTTAGATGCCCGTTGCCGTTGATGTTTGGCTTTTAGCATTTGCATCGGGCTGATTGATACTGCGGGCGCCAGAGACGCGAGCCATTCCGCCCGCCCAAGCGTACGCAAAACTTTAACCAAGGATGTGACAGTCGCTCCTTTTCCCTTTTCAAGGTTTTTAACGACATTCAAGGCAACACCCGCCCTGGAAGCAAGCTCACGCTGGTTAACATTTTGACGAAGGCGAAGATCGAGCAGTTGTTGGCCGATCTCTTTTTCTAACTCCTGTGGCGTTTTCTCAACTATCATTAAAAGCCCTTTTAAGGTATATTGATATTATGTATTATATATAATAGCCTTAAAAAAGTCTATTAATATAATAATAACCATCGCGGCCGGAAGATGGCGGGGAGAACCGTTTTTTTCCTGAGTAATTTCAAAGGCGGCGTCAATTTCTTAGCGTGCCGTCTTGTTTTTTAATTCTGTTTTAAGAATTGAAATAAGCAAAGTTTCTGCCTTTTTTCTATCTGGATTCGCCGGTAATGTTGAACGAACAAACCGATTCTTCGGCAACACAAACACCAAGAATGTCCTGGTCATCTATCGAATCCGGATCATTTTTAGGAACATAAGTACCGTGAGCAATTGATCCTACATAGCCGAGAAGCAAGGTGTGCTCTGGTATTATCTCAAGCGTTTCCCTTTCTGACAACCCACTAAGTTTTAGCATGTTTTTAATCCCGGCGTTGGCCCGGCTGTTGTATGTTTTAAGCCATGTCTTGAAAAAGGGGGCGGGGCTTTTTTAGCTTTCTGTAAATTCGGAATGATTCTTTTTCAACCAACCTATTACATCTTTTTTCAAGTCAATGACAAACCCTATTAATTCGTCTGCGTCTGCGTTTGTTGCCCCGCAAACTAATATCCCCGATTACAAAGAGATCTACGTCACTGTCAGCCTTCTCTTCCCCGGCAGCTATCGACCCGAAAACGAAGGCAAGTTTTAGCGATGCATTATTTGCAGCGCGGTCAGTTATTTGCTTTTTCCGGGCAGAACCTTGCGGAGCGTTTTGGCGGTTCGGCAATGACCTGGTCGCGCACCTTGACCGAGCTGGTGGCGTTGGGCGCGGGCGAGGAAGCAAAGCTCCATAAGTTTCGCTATTTTAGGTTTGCTTTGCCGCCGGACAATACCGTAAAGTAAAAAAGGACTTGGAAACAATTCCCTGGCCGGAAGACGGTGGAGCTTCTTTGCAGATATGGCGCTATGATCCGGCCCTTTTAACAAACGGGGAAAGTGTCGATAAGCTCTCGCTCTATCTTTCTTTAAGTCAGGACCCCGATGAGCGAATTGCTAAAGCGGGCGAACAATTAATAAAAGGAATAACATGGTTAAAGGCCTAGAAAAATGCCGCTTATGTTTTGAAATGTATCAAGGTTCTCTCTTGGCAGAGGGCTTATAAATTTTTGGTATCCTGTTCAATCAGCTTTATTACGGCATTAACAAATACTTCAGTTTCCTTAAGCCAGGGTTTAACGTCATTTTCTTTAAAAGTAATAAAAACCTCATAATCGCCCTCCTGCCGCCTTTCGAAAAGAGAGTTATAAATCACAGCCGTTTCTTTTGAAAAAATACCGGTTTTTACAAAGTTCTGGTTGAAAAAAGAACGTGTGCCTGAATGCTTTGAGGAAGAAAGATCGTGTTTGCTCAAGAGCGCCGCTACTGCATAAAAACAAGCGTAATATAGCCTGTTGACGCAGGCATTCCAATGTCCGGAACCGGCGAGAACACAAGCTTCTTCAAGAGCTTCCCTTGCCCTGTCGATCCGATATTTTATGAGATCGTTCAATTCTTTATTCATATTGGAATACCTTCCCGTTCTACATTTTTATGCAGGGGTACAACAGAATACCGGGGGCTATTCCAATCCTGACGACTGCGAATAATGGAGCTGATTATTTGGTCCGTGTCCAATTCGATTTCAAAGAGAACTCGGCGTAATCGGTCGGTGCGGGCCGTATCAACGGGGCCATCAACAAGAATTAAGAAATCCCAATCGGAATACTCTCTAAAATCATTGCGTGCACGAGAACCATAAAGGATCACTTCCGATGAAGGTTCGAGTTGGACAACGGCATCCTTAACTTTTAATAATAAAGCATCTTTCATTTTAACCTCCAGGATATATTCATAATTGCATCGCCCCCTATCTTCTCTTCCGTAAACACATCGGCAGGTCGCCGCAGGTGCGGTGATAGGCCACGCATTTGCAGCAGGCGCCGTTGCGCTCGCAATCCTTGTCCGGGCAGGAACAGGCGGCTTTATTCTTTTCGATTTGGCAATCCATAAAGTCACGAACTCCTTTTTAAAATAGAAGCGGCGTGAAAATCAGGCGCGGTCGGCAAGTTTTAAGACCAGTTTTTCGGTGTCGTCCCATCCCAAGCAGGGATCGGTAATTGACTTTCCGTAAACGTTCCCCTCGGGTTTTTGCGCGCCCTCTTCCAGAAAACTTTCGATCATGAACCCGCGCACGATTTTGCGCAGCAGCGGGCTGTGCTTGCGGCTGTCCATGACCTCCAGCGCGATGCGCGGCTGTTCCTTGTATTTTTTGTCCGAGTTGGAATGGTTGGTGTCGATAATAAGCGCCGGATGGGAAAAACCGCTCCTGGCGTATTGTTCCGCCGCGCGCATTAAATCTTCGTAATGATAATTGGGAATATTGCGGCCGTAGTGGTCCACCGCGCCGCGCAGGACCGCATGCGCATAGGGGTTGCCGCCGGTGCTCACCTCCCAGCCGTTGTACAAAAACACATGGCCCGTTTGCGCGGCGGCAATGGCGTTAAACATGACCGTAAGGTCGCCGCTGGTAGGGTTCTTGGCGCCTACCGGAATGTCAAGTCCGCTCACCGTTAAACGGTGCGCCTGGTTTTCTACCGAGCGCGCGCCGATGGTAACATAGGAAAGCAGATCCGCCAGATAGGGGTAATTTTCCGGGTAGAGCATTTCGTCGGCGGCGCTCAGGCCGGTTTCGCTGAGCGCGCGGATGTGCATGCTCCGAATCGCACGCAGCCCTTCGACGATATTGGGCTCTTTTTGCGGGTCGGGCTGGTGCGCCATGCCTTTGTAGCCCGTGCCGGTGGTGCGCGGCTTGTTGGTATAAATTCGAGGCACCAGGACCAGGCGCTCCTTGACACGCTGCCCAAGGACCGCCAGGCGTTGGATATATTCGCACACGGCGCTCTCGTCGTGGGCGGAACAGGGGCCGATAATAAGGATAAAACGGTCGTCGGCACCGGAAAGCGCGGCGATAATTTCCCGGTCGCGCGCCTGCTTGACCGCTACGCAGCGGCGCGGCAAGGGCAGTTGCGCGATGATCTCCTTTACCGAAGGTACTTTTTGCAAATTTTTAATACTCATGGCCGATTACGTCCTTATTTCTATAATATAATTTTTTTCGGCAAGCGCGGTTTTGCCGGCGATTAATCCAGCGGCTTTTTGGCCGAAACCAGCCGGGCGAGCGGCCTGGTGGCTTCCACAAACTGCGCGTAGGTCATATCTTTTAGGTAAAGCGCCCCGAAGGTCCGGCGCAGCATAGGGTGGCTGCTTTCGGAAAATGTTTGTTTACCGATAAGACCGGCGATATCATTGAACTGTTCCACCCAGATTTTCTGGGCCAGTTGATCGAAGGTTCCGTCGTATTCGTAGCTGGGAAACGAGGCGGTCATCTGACTCTTAAAACAGGTCGAAAACATGTTGCCGAGCACGGCAAAAGAATTTAGCGAAACCGGCACGACCATGTTTACCTCGCTCAAATGAAAGCGCGTCCAGACATTGCGATAACCCCAGATATGCAGGTTTTTAGGTTTACGGCGTCGGACATACTCCCGCAGCGCGGCGCTTACTGCCATCAGGGTTTTATAGTGTGTATCGGGACCACTGCTTTCCGGATCGAGCGCAACCGTTACAATGGTCGGTTTTATGTTTTCGAGCAATTTTAAGATCGGGACCACGTCGCGCTTATAGTCCGGGTCCTCGGGAAAAATATGGTCGGTATAAAACGGCAGACGCAGGTGAAAAACATGCTCAGGGCCCAGCCCGAAATGAGCCCAGGCAAGCTCGGCTTCCCATTCCCTGATCCAGCTTTTAAAAGTCTGGACGATTTCCGGCGGCGCGGCCCCCTCGGGCAGAGCATTGATGGTTGCGATGGTGTCGTTTACAAAAGAAATAACCTTTGGGGCGCGGCCTGATTTTAGATAGTTTGTAAGCCGTCTAAAAAACCTGCGCGAGGTGAAAAGGTCCTGGCCCTCTTTGTCTTGCCGGCCGATGGCATTTAGATAGCCGTGGATATCGGCATCGCTCTGCGCAGGGTCGCGCAATTCTTGCAGGCCGGTATTCTTAAACAAGACTCCGCTCCGCAACATCTTTTGTAAAGCGATCAGCAGGATTAAAAGATAGGCGTTGGTGACCGAGGTAAAACCGCTGGTCATGTAACAGAAATAATTTTTGTTTTCCGGCGCGCGCACCAGGTGATGGATGAGCGGAAAATAGGCCAGCTCGATATCGTCGTGGTGCGGGGCGGTATGCAATATGCGCTGGTTTTTGGGCAAAAGCAAACCGGCCTCGATTTTATTTATCAGCGTTTTTTTGACGCGGCCCGCCAGTTCATGCCCCGCAATTCGCGCGCAGTCAATAATTGATCTTTCGGCGTCGGCATTTTCGATCTTTTTCTTTTG
>JAQUMP010000292.1 GCA_028718065.1 Chitinivibrionales bacterium
GAAGGAATAATGATGCCCAAAGTAAACAACACATCGCTCCGGTAAACGCAATTTTTCGCGCGATCATGTTCGCTTCTCTCCTTGAATAAGAATAATGGGTTGCCTCGCAATAAAGGGTGAGGATTTTTTATTATTGTCCCGGATTTAATTTTATATCGACGGTTTCGTAATAAAAACCCGCGAGCTTGCCTATTGGCGTGTCCCAACTCGCCCTTATTTCTATAATCAAATCGGTTGTCTGGCATACCGGTGCAGTACCCGGCTTCCATATATATTCGCCCCCGTTAAGGGGCGTAATCTCCAAGTCGTTCAGGGGCGGTCCGTTGCCCAGCGTGCCGCTCACATAATGCAGGACTATGGACTTAAAGGGGATCTTCATTTTGCCTTTTTCAAAACTCCCGGAATCCGCGAATTTAAAATCAACCTCAAATCCCGTTTTAGCGGAGCTGTTAATAATAATAAGCCCCAGGGTTTGGTCGCTGCCGGCGCTGCCCAAATCAAAGCCCACCACGCCCGGCGGCACCTGCAGCATGTTGACATATCCGGAATCGCCGGGATTATACAGGAGCGAATCGGCCGAGTGCGCGCGGGTAGCGATTAAGAGGAGAAAACAAAAAACAAAATTGGTTTTTTGCATGTGTAAATGGTTCCGAAAAAAAATCAGCGTAATTACCCTCATCCGTCTCGCTTTCGCTCGACACCTTCTCCCGTTAACGGGAGAAGGCCGGGATGAGGGCAGAAGCAAATGTCATTTATAAAGAGCAATCAATACTACAATTATATAAATATCGGCGGTAAACTTACAAGAGCATAAAAAAAAAGAGGGCAAAACGCCCTCTTTTTTTAAGACCGGAGATTGTTGTTTAGAGAACAGCAATAATACCGAAGGTAATGGATTCCATGTACAACCCCGCCAAAACGGTGGCGCCAGAAGTCCAACTGGCGGTCATTTCCAGAGGAACGTTTACCGTTGCATCCGTTTGAGTCAACAAACCGGTGGTATAGATTCCGTCCGTGCTAAAGGTACCCGAACCGTTAATGGCAAGTTCGGTAGCAGTAGAGTTGGTCGAGGTATTAAAAATAGTATCGGTGGCTGCGAGCGTTTCCGTACCGGATCCCATGTGGGTATCACCTAAGTCTGTGCCCTGGCGTCCCATTTTTATGGTTGTCATAGGAATTGCGACGCCATTGGCATTAACAAAGTTCCCGGTATTGGAAAATGTCCAAGTACAAGTAAAGCTGGTGGAGTTGTTGTTAACGATGAATGTGGCGATATCCTGATCGACGCCGTTTGAACTAAAATCCAGGGTTATCACGCCCACACCAACGATGTTGTTGATAAGGGGGACGTTACCGCCGCACAGTAAGTGGGCGCCCATGGAAGGGATGGCCAAAACAGCAATCATTGAGAGACCAAGTAGGATCTTTTTCATTTTCTTCTCCAATTTTAAGTGATCTGTTTTAAAAAGTGCTAAATGCTTTCTTTACTGAATTTTCTTACAAACGACTTCGGTCAACAGTTGTTTGTTTTTTTTCTAATAGCCCACCTCCTTCTCCCAGAACCACATTTTAATAGGAATGTTTTATGCTCGTTTTTACTCTAAAACCCCTCTATATTGAACCGCTTAAATATTGTACCACCAAAAAAGAAAGTTGTCAAGCAAAAAATGTTATTATTGGAAGTACGTCTTTTAGGGAACATAAGACAAGCTATAGGCATTTTGTTTTTCGGCATAATCACTATTAATAAACTATCGGCAGCAATTGATAATTGCTTTAATCTTGTTTGGATGCCATTCATTGCTGCTTTCTCCTCACTCCGGCTTTCAGCCACCCCTCTGCCTGTATCACCTTTTGTAAATCATTTTATGCGTCGGGCATTGCGTAACGTCTTTTATTTTGCCGGCAGCTTCCTTAACTGGTCGACATACGCTTGGTATGCCCCTTTTGCATAATCGGGCGCTAATACAACCGCTATTTTGGCTTCGTCAAGAGCGGTATAATGATCGCCGGTTTGCTCATAGAGCACCGCCAAGTTTTTGTGTGCGTTGCAGAGCGAGAGAGGGTCAAGTTGGTTCCTAAAAGCAAAGAGTCTCTGATATGCGGAAATAGCCTCATCCAATTTGCCCTGCTTGGCATACACGAAGGCCAACATATTCAGAGCTTTGATATGGCGGGGTTTAGCCTCGAGCGTTTTTTTAATCATTATAAGCGCGCTGTCTAAATTGTCGCTGAGAATGTATTTCTGGGCCGAAACAAAAAAGGTCTCTACAAACTGCGAGTCCAGATTTAACGATCGGTCAAGTATTGTGCGGGCGCTATCCGTATTTCCGCGGGCCATTTCGACGGCGGCATATCCGTTTAATAAACTTACATGATGGGGGCTAAGCTTTGTAGCTTGGGAATAATATTTTCCCGAGAGCGCCAGCAACCGCGCTTTTTGCACGGAATCTACGGTCACGGCGCCCCACCAAAAATAGAGGCTTCCCAGATTTGCGCTATGGTCGGTATTAAGCGGGTTCATGGATAGGGCATGGGTCAATATCGACTCCGCCCCTAAAAACAAGTCGTTTCGCCCAAGCGCGCCGATCTGCTGGGGGTTCAGATGCAGGATGGCGGCGGGTTTAACACCGGCGCTAAATATTGACAATAAGGAATTGTCTATTGTTATGGCCTTGTCGATGAATGTTTTTCCCAGAAGCAAGTAGTAATGTTCCTCCCAGGGTTCCGTCTTAAGGGCTTGTTGATATGCGGCCATCGCCTGTGTCGTGCGACCCTGACTATTCCATGAATCCGCGGTGTGATTGATGCAATCGGCCCGGACCGGTCTTATATTTGAATAATTGATCCCTAAAAATGCAGCGGCGCCGATCAATACTATTACACCGACACTTTTTAATCCCGAGGTCAGCGTTTTCGCCGGCAGGGGCGCCGACTCTTTTATGAATGCAATTGCCGCGGCCCCCATAAGCAGAAATAGCCACTCATAAAAAAAGAGCGGGAGGTCCGCCAGGTTTTCCGAAATTGTTATTAGTGCATCGATCGTATTCGTCCGAGCATGCATAAACTTTGCCAGCAGTCCGGAGAGAAAGAAACCGAACCCAAAGGAGAGACCCAGGGAGAGCGCGGCAAAGAGCAAAAAAGACGATAGCCGCCCGGCTGTTTTCTTTAATAAATCACGAGGATAATTATCAGCGAAGATGATACAAACGGTCGTCAGCCAGGTAAGCAGGATCATGATGAGAATGGCAAAAGAGACTTTATACTGGATGTTGATAAATGTTAGAGAGCGCCAGAATATTTCCATGGCGTCGGATAAAAAAGCCGAGTTTGTGATAAAGTCGAAGAATAGGGTGGAAAGCGCAATTGCTGCAATAAAAGCATAACCGATCAGGTTGGGTGAGGGGTTTTGTATTACGGCATCGCAAGCCCCGCCGTTTTTTTTGACGGCGACACCCGGCGACCGGGCGGGTGACGATAATGGTTTCTTTTTGTTAATAATTCCCCTGGCAATAGCGGGAATCATTGCGGCAAATACCCAAAAAAGAAGGCGGGTAGATCCAACAGCAATGCCGAACTCAATTTCGATAAAATGGGCAAGCAAGCCGGCCATGAGGGCTGCAAGTATTATCCGGTCGCTCGTGTTTGTTGTGGTTTCCTGCTGGTGTCCATGCCAAGCAAAGGCGTAAAGTATCAGATAGATAAAAATGCCGGCCAAAATGCCGAAGGGAATTCCAAGGCCAAGATAAAAGGGTTTGCCTAAAACGATCGTGACCAACCCGCCGATTATGCCAAGGCCCGCCCAGAGGCCGATAAAAATATTGCGTTGCCCTTTTGTTGCAATAAGCCCGGTCCATTTAAAACCGTAAACAAAAATGCTTGCGAAAAAAAAATGAAACGCTAGCAAACCCAAAATGCCGGAAAAAATAAGCAAGTCCCAGGTTTCGTTATGGCTGCGGTCGGGCATGGCGACCTTACGCGCTTCCACATGTCCCAGTTCGGGATCGAAAAACCGGTTAAAAACAACGTAGATCGCTTCGGGCCCGTAACCGATTAGTGGGCGCAAAACATTAAGGGCATCCTTATGGCCGTCTGGGTATTCGAGCGGCGTATGTGGGGCAACAAGATGGGAAGCGCCTTTCCAATAGAGCTGGCGGACAATACTGGTTCCGCCCTTTGATTCGGTGATTTTGCCGAGCCGTTCAAAATAGGGCAATGCCCGTAATTTTTCCAGCGGAGAATGCGGAAGGTTTAAAACAATCAGAAAGACCATTCCAACCAAGCCCAGGGACACTGCAGTGAACACCAATTTCCTTCTTTTCAGCAGCAACCCGGTTACGATCACAAAGAAAAATGTTCCGATTAACCAACCGGTCCAGGGTCCCCTGCTTTGGGTAAAAACGAGCGCTATAATCTGAGCCGACGCTATTATGCCGTAGCAGAGAACCCGGACGCCATTGACAACAAAAGAAGACTTCGTCGTTAACAGGACTCGCAAGGTCTGAATGGTTTTGCCGGCTGTCAAGGCAGATGCCATAATAAGGTAACCGCCCAGAAAAATAGGATTGCCGAGGTTGCCCGGCACACGTCCCGCCGACTGGGCGCCCCAGACGAGAGAATCGAGATTTAATTGTTGGATAATGCCGTACAGCGCAACCGGGAAACTGGAAATGATTATTGACAGAACCAGACGATCGATTTGTGGGCAGCTGCGTACACCCCGCATGATCATAAAAAAGATAAATATAAATGCCAATGTCGAATAGCTCCCTTGCGCCCGAACGTTTGTCCCCAAAAATGAAATGCTCGGGAAAACCGATGCAATGGTGCTTAGAAGGCATACTCCACCTACAATAAATGCGGGTAAAACCAGGGGACTGTGCCATGTTATGGAGGAATCCCGCCGGGGGACGTTATGTTGTTCAAACCACCGGATTCCCCAAGCCGCCGCCATGATTACGGCGATGGAGCGCAGCAGCGCCATTTTCTGCAATTCAAAGATCTGGGTGGAATACATGTTAAAGAAAACCGGCGTTACAATAACGGCCGCCAGCCATCCGGCTTCGATTAGCTTGTCGCACAAAACACTGAGTTTGCTTGCCTGCATCTTAAGGTATTCTCCACGATAAAGGGTATTATCATTTATACAATAGCGGTGCGGAAATTTCTAATGATTTTTTTTAAGAGGCAAGAATTCCGGCGGTGAATAAAATAAGCCTTGGTCTTGATATGCGGGA
>JAQUMP010000293.1 GCA_028718065.1 Chitinivibrionales bacterium
AGGAACATGAGCGCGGGTTGAGTAAACAACGTCCGGCAATGCGGGTATGATTTTTTGCAGTTCCGGTTGGGAATCAATAGCATTTTTCCAGATCTGATATGCGTACGACGCGAGATCGACTTCGGTATCGCCATCGCCGTCCAGAATACCGGCCTTTTCATGATAAAGATCGGCGATGCACTGGTTGCAATTGTCATCCTCAAAAAAAGCCTCATCGGTACCTACTACCTCGCGGTTTTCCTTAAGACGCTGCCGGATTCTGCTGCGTAACTGAATAATCCGTTCAACGCCATCAACCGGAATAAAAGTATAGCACGGTATCGTTGAGGCTTGCTGGCCGATTCTATCGACACGACCGGCACGCTGTATAAGACGAATTATCGCCCAGGGCAAGTCGAAATTGACAACAACGGAGCAATCCTGCAGGTTCTGGCCTTCGCTGAGTACATCGGTTGCCAGGAGAACCCGCAACTCGTCCTCAGAAGACACCTTACGATCGTTACTGTGTGGGCTGAAACGATAAACGACATGGGTAGGATTATCGGAACCGCCGGTGACGGCGGCAAGCCTCTTTATTCCCATTTCTTTAAGCTGCCGGCCAAGATAGCGGATCGTATCGGCAAACTGGCTGAATACCAATACCTTTTCCTTTGGGTGGGTCTCTTCAATGAGCTCCTTTAATGCCAGCAGCTTTGCGTCGTTTCCGGGTTCCCAATTACCGGCAATATTCAGCACCTTTAGAAGCGATCGGGCGTCGGCAAGGAGGTGCTTGTTGAGCGAATTTATAAAAAGCTCCGACCGGAACCAGGAAAATTTTTCGCTGTGTTCAGCAGCATATTTCTCGTAAATTGACTCTGCTTTTGCCCGGAACTCATCTTCGGTTTGTAGAATGACAAACGAATTTTCGGCTGGTTTGTCCGGCTCGTCGGCGTTAAAAAGGTCCGTGGTATTCTCATCGGCATCTTCATCATAAACGCGCTCGTCAAGCAATGCGGCGTCCTGGGAACCCATCGGCACAGGAAGCGATTTTTCAAGGGCGTAAATGTAAATAAAATTTCTAAGAATATGGCGGGAAACAGACAGGAGAAATGCCGTACCGCTGCTTTCCAGCCGTTTAAACAAATTAGTGCGGCAAAAACCCATAAGCCGTTTTCCGGCGCGTGACAGGTCTTGTATCTGTTTCGCCTCTGCTTGGGTGGGCGGCTTTCCCGGTGTGGCTATTATATAATTTCCCAAGCCGTAACGAGGCAGATTAAGATCGTTTATTAGGCCAACAACATTGGTGCTATAGAGCCGTGCATACTGATCGGTGCTTTTTTTATCGTCGAGTGCAAAGCGAATTGTCCTGGGTTTGCGCTCCGGAAAAAAAGTCCGCGTGCCGTTTGCAAAGGTAAGGTATTTCCTTCTTGTTTCCGGGTCTTCCCTGGCGTAGTTATCCTGGATGAATGTGCGCGTTCGCCGTACCAGGTAGAGTCGCATGAGTTCGCGCCAATCATCCGCATATTCGCTCTTTTCAAAGGCTGCGAGCGACCGCACGGAACATTGATGCTGACGGATAAATGCCGTTTCCGTCATTTGACGGATAAGGTTTTCAGGGCGGATGCCGATGTCCGTATCCGCAGGGACAAAAAGCCTGAGCTGATTTGAAAGATCAAGAAACGATTTATTATAGTGAGTCGCCGTAAGCAAAACGCATTTGCTGTTGCAAGCGCGAATATAGTCTTTGATTACCTGATATCGTTTCCCTTCACGGTTTCTAAGATTGTGGCTTTCGTCAATTATTACAATGCGGTACGGTCTTAATTCGGGAAGCACTTTGTCCACCTTGCCAATGGAAATTGTCCTGGCAATAAGGCGGTACTTTTCCCGATAATCATCCCACATCTCAACCAGGTTCGGAGGGCAGATAATAAGCGTTTCATAGCCTAAATCTTCCTGCATGACCCTGGCAACGGCAGTCGCCATGAGAGTTTTGCCTAATCCAACAACATCTCCAAGCAAGACGCCGTTTCGCCGATTTAAGTGGTGTGCCGCTATTTTTACGGCCGCGATCTGGTATTCAAAAAGCTGCGAGGCGATATCTATTGGTATTCTGAATTCAGACAAGCCGGCGCGCGCTTCCTGAGAGAGATGGTATGCCATCTTTATATAAATTTGGTAGGGCGGGATTTGATCCTCGCGCGCCCAGCTATTCTCGACAATCTCGATAAGATCTTCGGTGATATCGATGCTGAATTTGTCATCCCAACGGTCATTAAACCACTTGGCAAGCTTATTGGTTGCGTCGCCATCGAGAACATCAATATTTAATTCGCCCTGTGAAGATAGCCCCGGAAAGGTCAAATTGCTGCTGCCGACAAATCCGATGATGGGATTAACCGGATCTTTACGGAATAATAGATACAATTTTGCATGGAGAGCATGCCGTACAAACAACTTAACGATTACCTTTTTCTCGCGGAGTTGCTTTGCCAATTTACGAAGACCGATTTCGTCATCGTTGGTAGGGAAGCCCCAGAGAAGCTGTTTTCTGAATTCATCGGCGAGCTTTTTTCTCAGCCGAATCGCGGCCTGCTGATCTACAGCAACCGAATTGCCATGGATGCTTAAAATATCCTGCAATTCATCGTGGGGAAGCTTGTTCATTCCAACAAGAAGCCGGCAACATTCGTCGGGGGCACCTTTCCAAGCGTCTATCAGTTTATCTATAAGACGCCATCCGCGGAGATTGAAATACCCAACGCAAAAATCAGCTCGCTGGGAAACTTGGAGTGTATCTTTGAGAGCAGGAAGTATCGGAAGGTCGATATTATCAAATATTCTTGGCATTTTTTAACCCGAAATCCAAAGTGGGATACTTCGTTCTTCTTAACAAAATAATAATCCGTCCCAGCCTTGGTTCTAACAATTTTAACATGCATTCACGATTAAAGCACGCGCAAGGCCATTGCCGGTCCGTGCCGACACCGCAATGGGTTCAATACGGAAAAAAACGAAAACCGGGGTTTTTTAAAAGAAAGGAGAAAATGGCTCAACTAGTGGAATAAAAAAGGGCCAAGTGATCCTGCGGCACACTAAGTATCTGCGTACCGTTGCTCCCTTCCGGTCCTGGCGGAGTTGGCAGTCTTTTGTTGCGCAGGGCCTGGCCCATTAAAAATCGCACAATTTCTGCTGCCTAAAATAATTAAGCGTGAACTAAGGAGTAAATAGATTAAACAAACGCAGCTCCCAAGCCGGTTTTCTTATTTTTAAGAATGCGTTTCGCGCAATCAGGAATTATTCGGCATAGCTACTTTTTTGCCGCCGGCAGACGCCCCTTAAGGTCGTTGAGAGTGAACGGCCCCGGATCGGCAATCAGCGCGCGGGCGGCATCAACCTGCTCCCACACATTCCAGAGCAGCACGCCGCGCACCCGCCCGGCCTTAAGATAATAAACGACGCCCTCCTCAAATGGTCGCTTCCAGTCAATAAATGTTTCCAGGCGGCTGTCGAGTTCGCCGACGGCCTCGTAGCCTAAATCAAACAGGTCCGAGTAAAAATAAGGAAGGTGGGTGTAAGGCTCTGACATTCCCGCCATGTTTCTGCCCGCAAGTCGTCCCATGGTATTGGCATTGTCCTCGTGTTCGACCCGGATGCGTTTTCCGAGCGCCGGGTTATAAAATTGGGCCACGTCTCCGGCGGCGAAAATATCGGGAAGATTAGTTTGCAAGAGCTCGCTTACGACGATGCCATCGTCCACTGCGATCCCGCTTGATCGGGCAAGCTCCACCGCCGGCTCAAGGCCGATGCCCGCCACGACTTCGTCAACCACGATTTCCCGGCCGCCGCCGGTTTTTAGAATGCGTTGATTATTGCGAATTTCCAACCCGGTTATTTTTTCCCCCGCAATTACCTCGACGCCCTTTTTCCGGTAATATTCGGACAAATGACGGCTGAGCGTCCCCGGGAAAATCCGGTCGCCGATATCATTGCCGGGAAAAACCATTACCACCTCTTTCCCGTTCATGGCCAGGGCAGCGGCGATTTCCGACCCGATAAAGCCGCCCCCGATCACGGCGAAACGCCGGACCGAATCGGCCGCCGCCCGCAGGCGCCGGTAATCCGCCAATGTTCTAAAGTAAATTATGTCGCCCGCGCGCAGCGGCAGGCGCCGGGGCGCGCCGCCGGTGGCCACCAATAGTTTTTCGTAGGAAAAAGTCTCGCCCGTGTCGTCTTTGACCCGCTTTTTGCCGGGCATAATTTCCACCGCTCGGCGCCCCAGCCGCAGGTCAACCTGCGCACCTTCCATTTTGCGCCAGATGGTTTCCAAGGGCTTTCCTTTCCATAGCTTTTTGGAGAGCGGCGGCCGGTTGTAGGGAGCGTCCGGCTCCTCGCTTAAAAGCCCGATGCCGCCCGCGGTATCGACCTCGCGAATGCCGGCCGCGGCCGCGGCTGCGGTCATTCCGCCGCCGATAATCAGGTACTTATAATTTTGCATAACGTCGTATCTCCGGTTTGAGGTATCCTTTACAAAAGACGATCGATTTTAGCGGCGCAAATAAAGTCGTTGTCGGAAAGTCCGTTGATCTTGTGTGTTGAATAGTGCACCCGGCACGTCTTGTACCCGAACTCGATTTGCGGATGATGGTCCTCGTGATCGGCAATCCAGGCGACGGCGTTTACAAAAAGAACCGTTTCCGGATAGACCTTAAAGAAAAAGGTTTTAACGATTTCCCCGTTTTCGTAGTCCCATCCCGGAAGATCTTTTAACAGGTCGTGGATTTCGGATTCGGTTTTCGGCTTACCATCGGCCGGGGCCGGAACGCATTTTTTTTCGGCTAATTGCTTCATAAATTGTCTTTCACCCTTCCGGGAAAATTTGATTTCTCAAAAATCGCGTGTAATCCTGCAAGGCCTCCGCCGGGGGCGAAGAGGCTTTGCCCGCGGCGGCGGCGAGGCCGCCATTCGGACCCGGCACTAAAAGTCCCGGCGATAACTCAAGCAGGGCCGCCGCCAGATAGGGCCGGACAAAAATATCCGGATCCGGCAAAGCAACCGTGCTGTTTTCAGGTTCCGGCGGATCGTAGAGCAGCACGTCGAGGTCGATCGTTCGGTCGGCGAAGGTATCCTTGGTGCGCTGCCGGCCCAGTTTATTTTCGATTTTTGAAAGCAGATCTGATTTTAATTCCGCCGGAGTCAATCCGGGATCGATTGCCGCAACGCAATTATAATACCACGACGCCTGCGGCCGCTTC
>JAQUMP010000294.1 GCA_028718065.1 Chitinivibrionales bacterium
GCAGACGTTGTAGTAGGGTCAAAAACAAATAGCCCTCTTAGTATCAAAACCAACAATACTACAGCGATGACATTATTGCCAAGCGGCAACGTTGGAATCGGGACGTCGACTCCAGTGGCAGGTTTGCAGGTCGAAAAGGAAGGCGCAGGCAGTGCCGACGGAACGCTTTTGTTAGTAAACAGTGCTAATGCCAATTTTGGCGGTAATGCAACCATAGCCGGTATAAAATCAGCGCGGGGGGATGCACCTACTTATGCATTATTGAATATTCAAAACTCAGCAGGAAGCAAGATGTATGTCAGAGGCGATGGCAATGTCGGCATCGGGACGTCGAGTCCAAGTAACAAACTCCATCTTTTAGAAACAACCGTTACCCCCGCAATTAAGTCGGAATCGAGTAGTAGCTTTTCGGGGATAGATTTTAAGAACACGGGCGGAACCATTCCGCAGGAATGGATAATTGGTTCTGACGGCACAGGAGTAATTGGAGGCGGACTTGCATTTTATAGTCAGGATTCCTTGAAATATAGAATGGTAATCAATTCAGCAGGCACGGTCGGCATTGGCACCACAACACCATCTTCCAGCTACGTGCTTTATGTCAACGGGGCTGCCGGTGGAACTGGCAGTTGGAATTCGGTCTCCGACCGCCGCTACAAAACCTCCATCACGCCCATCGATTCTTCCCTCACCAAAATCAGCAAACTTCAAGGTGTGTATTACGATTGGGATCGTGCAAAATGGCCCAAGAAAAATTTCCCGGAAGGCAAGCAGGTCGGATTAATCGCACAGGATGTTGAGAAGGTAATTCCCGAAGTCGTAAACACGGACAAAGAAGGCTACAAGTCGCTCTCCTACGACAAGCTCACGGCGGTGTTGATCGAGGCGGTAAAGGAGTTAAAAGCGCAAAATCAGGGGCAACAAGAGCAGGTGCAGAAACAACAAGAAGAAATTGCTTTACTTAAGAGGAATATAGAATTACTTGAAAAAAAGTAGCCCTGGCCTAAAAAACGGTACAACGCATGCGGAAATGAGGTATTTTAGCACCATGCAAAAGTCTGTATTTTTGGACAGCACCATTTTTTCTTTTTATTACGATGACCGCGCCAACAGCCGTCCTCGGAGAAAAATTACGGTTGATTGGTGGGAAACACAACGGAAGTATTACGATACTTATACCTCGTTTTTAGTTTTGAAAGAGGTCGGCAACCCTGTATATCCTCATTGGGAAAAGGTTGCCGCGCTTGCCGAGCAAGTGCAGGTACTTGAAGAAACGCCGGAAATACGCGGAATTGTAAAAGTGTACCTTGAAAACAAATTAATGCCGGCTGATGACGCCGGCGATGCCGCACATCTTGCGATTGCGTCATTTTATTCCATGGATTTTCTACTGACATGGAATTGCATCCACCTTGCAAATGCAAACAAAATGGAACATATCAGGCGAATAAATATGCGGTTGGGATTATTCAGCCCTGAATTGATTACCCCGGAACAGCTTTTCATGGAGGACATAGCATGATACACGATGATGCCATCGAAGAAATTCGGGAACGTCGCCGGAAATTGTTGAAAGACCACTATGGCAATTCAATCGACCGATTCTTTGACGAAGCAGAAGAATGGCAGAAAAAGCATCCGGAACGCATCGCCCATCCTGAACGGACAAGGGAATATAAAAAAGTGGTGTAAAGAACGTATTACTGAATATTTTAAAAAAATATCATACCCAAAGCAAATATCGCAATACAATTCTTTAAGATATAGTTTTCGGAAAGGACTCTTGTATGTCAAAGACGCTCCGATTGTTGTCCGCCGCTCTTTTAGTGTCCAGCTTGGCCTCACTCGCTTTCGCCCAATCCAAATCCGCGATCCAGTTTTACGACACCCTTGGCACGGCCAAAACCGGCAAAGTCGGCTGGACGGGCGATGCGACGACCGGGCACTTTTTTGTGCAGACGCCGAATGAGGGGGAAGTTATTAAATCGCAGGCCGGTGGAGTGGCGATTAACGGAACGGTGAATGCGACCAAGTTCGTGGGAGACGGTAGCACGCTAACGAATTTGCCAGTTCAATCGGTTACGGTCGGGTCGGTGGGAGGATTGCAGGATTCGCTGAATAAAAAGGCATTCAGCACGGAAGTTGCAGTACTTCAAGGGCAGGTTGGAGCCAAAGCCGATACAACCTGGGTAAAAACAAAAATACCCGCTCCGAGTGGCGTGGTGACCGTGGCGTCGGTTGGAGGATTGCAGGATTCGCTTAACAAAAGGGCAACTGGTTCGGCCTTGGCCACTGCCCAAGGGCAAATTGCGACCAAAGTTGATTCTGTATGGGTCACGAAAAATCTGACAGCGGTAGATAGCTTAAATGTTCATGGGACGGTAATACAGAAGAACGGAAATGTTGGAATCGGGACGGCGAGTCCTATGTTATTTGGTGACAATAATACTATGCTTGCAATTACCAATGGAAGTACTGGCAATATCACTTTTGGCTCTTTGGCTACGAAAGGAATTTTGGCTGTTAACGATGGCGCAGACGTTGTAGTAGGGTCAAAAACAAATAGCCCTCTTAGTATCAAAACCAACAATACTACAGCGATGACATTATTGCCAAGCGGCAACGTTGGAATCGGGACGTCGAGTCCCCAACAAAAACTTCAGGTCGATAACGGAATGCTACGTATTCAGGCAATCAGCAATGACACCGATATAATCCAGGCACGTTCGTCAGCAGGTTCTGGTTTTGATTTTCCTGTTTTTGAACTTTACCATTTAGGAGATTGGGCATCCGGCGCTTTAACGTTAAATGCACGTGTCAATAATGCATTGTCATCTTCTTCTCGTGTCCATTTTAATGGCCGTGGCCCAAATGCGGGAACGCCTTGCTATATTTTAAATAATCTTGGCATCGGTACAACTAATCCAGGTTCTTACATGCTGGAAGTATGTGGTGATATGGCAACCTCTGGAACTGCCTTGGCATTAAATGTGGCTTGCACCTCCGACCGCCGTTACAAAACATCCATCACACCCATCGACTCATCCCTCTCCAAAGTATCAAAACTCCAGGGCGTATATTACGATTGGGACCGCGCAAAGTGGCCCAAGAAGAATTTCCCGGAAGGCAAGCAGGTCGGTTTAATCGCCCAGGATGTGGAGAAGGTAATTCCGGAGGTCGTGAATACGGACAAGGAAGGATACAAATCGCTCTCCTACGACAAGCTCACGGCGGTGCTGATCGAGGCGGTCAAGGAGCAGCAGAAGGAAATCTCTGCTTTTGCGGACGAAAACAAATCACAAAAAGAAACTATTGCAAAACAACAACAATCGATTGCAAACCAGGAAAGCAGAATCGATAAATTGCAAGCAATGATAGATAAATTAGCCCAAAAACGCTAATATCATTGCCCGTCATATTTAAACAGTATATATTTAAATAACACACAAGTTAAAGTTTATGGCCAAAATCCTTGATCGTTCCATATCACCCTTTATCCAAAAGGCGCTCGCTACAATGCCGGTGGTTGTGCTGACCGGTATGCGGCAGGTTGGCAAGAGCACGCTCTTAAAAAACGATCCTCGTTTTGCTTCGTATAAATACTATTCGCTCGATGATCTTTCGCTTCTGGAATCGTTCCGCTTGCGTCCTGAAATTGTGTCCGAACTTGGCGATAAAGTAATTATCGACGAAGCGCAACGATGCCCGGAAATTCTTTTAGCCATAAAAGCTGCGGTAGACAAAAGCAGGTTGCCCGGTCGATTCATTCTTTCCGGTTCTGCAAATTTTAGTCTTTTAAAAAATGTTGCGGAATCGCTTGCCGGACGGGCGGTATATGTTCATCTTGGCCCCATGACCAGACAGGAACTTTCAGGATCACCCGCAAAACCATCCGCCTTGCTGGAACTTTTTCAGAGGCAGACAATTGCCCACACGGCACCCCGTTTTTCATTTTCTCCGCGCATGGTATTTGATGGCGGCATGCCGCCGGTTGTTTGCGAAAAAAACGTCTCTGCGCCGATCTGGTTTAAAGGATTCATCCAGACCTACCTGGAACGGGACCTGCGGGACTTGAGCGCCGTGGCCGACCTTGCTTCATTCAACAGATTTATGCGGATAGCGGCCCTGCGAACGGCGAAAATACTTAACATATCGGAACTCGGGCGCGACTGCGGCCAGAACAGCACCACTACCTCCCGGTATATGGACCTGCTGGAAACATCGTTTGTGGTCCGGAAAGTCCCGCCGTATCTTAATAACCGCTCGCAACGACTTGTCAAAGCGCAAAAGCTTCTTATTGCCGATTCGGGCATAGCCTGCAGTTTATGCGGGATTTCTTCTACCGAAGAACTTAATGCAACACCCTACTATGGCGCCCTTTTTGAAACCTTTGTGTTACAGAACAGCATCGACGGCATTCTGGCCGCCGACCCCTTTGCCCAAATTTTTTACTGGCATATCCAGGGGCGCTACGAGGTTGATTGCATTATAGAATCCCAGGGGAAATTGGTCGCGATCGAAGTAAAAAGCTCATCGCGGTTCAATAATCAGGATTTTTCGCCCCTGCGAACATTTCTTGAAACTGCGCCAAAAAATGCCCTTGGCGTTCTGGTTTATTGCGGAGAACAAACTATTAAAATAGAACCGAATATCTGGGCGGTGCCTGTTTCCGTTTTTCTTTAGACAAAAAGGATTCTCGATTATGCTAAAAAAAAATCTATGCTGGATTAGCCTGGCCGTAGTGGCGGTAAGCATTATTATTACGTGCTCACCCAAGCCAAGCCCCTTTAATCCGCCGTACCATATTGTTTATGCCAAAACATCCTATACCTTTAAGGTGGGTATTGCCGCGGTCACCGACACACCCGTGGCCGACGGTGAAAAGCCCATGACCTTTACTATTGCGCCCATTCTGCCGGCCGGGCTTTCCATCGACGCCACGAACGGCATTATCTCCGGCACGGCTCAGGATACCTTGCCGCAATCCACTTTTACCATAACGGCCACGAACAATTATGGTCATCTCGCGACGGATATCACGATTACGGTGCTTGCCGCTCCGCCTAAAAATCTGGCCTATCAGCATGACACTGCTATTTACATTGCGGGGTTGCCGATTGCGGTGAACATCCCCAACTGGACCGGGGGCAAACCAACATCCTTTGCGGTTGCGCCGACATTACCAGCCGGACTCGATATTAACCCGGCCTCCGGGGTAATCTATGGT
>JAQUMP010000295.1 GCA_028718065.1 Chitinivibrionales bacterium
GATGGCTTTGCTTTAAATACACGCCGTATTGCGCTTGGTTAAGAGTATAAAGGCCGATACCCGTTGCGCCTGCAAAAAAAAAGGCCCCGCGAACATAATGACCGCACAGCGCCTGTCCGGCGCCGGAACAATCAAGGATGCGACGCTTATTGCTATCGGATTATAACGATGCGGCCGATTTTCGGCAGCTAAAACCTGCTTTGTTGAATCGGATAAAGTTGAATCGGATAAAGTAGAATCCGTACCGCTTTTATTATCCAAAGAGCTGCTCTCTGAAACGATTGCGAATGCAAATACTAATAAAAAACCGATACACCGCATATATTGTGCATTAGAAAAATTTATGACTAAATTACGCGTTTAACAAATCGATATTTAACTTAAAATTAAATTAAAACTGCGGCCATTGGCAATTTAACCCTTTAAATAAAATAATCGCGCATCTCATTTTCGTGTTTTCTTAAATGAATATCCCAGCGCTTTAATCCGGTCCTTTACCATTGCGGCTTATTTGGTTTGGAGCGAATCGTCAAGAAACGATCTCGCCAGCAATTCGTTTATTTCCTTTCCCCGTCCCGCGGTTCCGGCGATAAATCTTTC
This sequence comes from Chitinivibrionales bacterium, assembly GCA_028718065.1. Classification (GTDB taxonomy): domain Bacteria; phylum Fibrobacterota; class Chitinivibrionia; order Chitinivibrionales; family FEN-1185; genus JAQUMP01. Next base: position 601 of record JAQUMP010000295.1, read on the forward strand.
GACTCTTTTCGGCGGAATGCCGAGGCGTGCGCCGAATTCGAAAAAATCGTCGTAGGCAAAATAACCGTTCGCCTTATAGCTTTCGGTTTCGTACCCCGACTCAAATAAGTCAAGCGCAAGCGGGGTTTCAAAGGGAAGATGAAGCCTGGTGTTAAGCAAATCATAGGCGGGCGCAAGAAGGTAGGTGTTCATTCCCTGGTCGCGATACACCGAGAAGTTTTTAAGATGGGCGTCGCCGTTATGCGTGAGATAATTAAACAGAACAAGCCGGAAAAACTTTTCCACCTCTACGGCATAGGAGCTTATATGCTTTTTCAAAAGCGCGGCTATTTTTTCGTAACTGAAATCATATTTATAATTTTTACCGTGGCTTTCCTCGGAGACTTGCGCGATCTGGGCAAAATCCTCCTGAAGCCGTCGTGTTCCGTCGGGGAAAACATCGAACCGTTTTGTCAAGTACGCCGGTGCGCTGTCTCGGCTGAAAAAAACGAGGGCGCATTGGGCCGTATTTAATCCGAATACCTGTCGCGCCATTTGCATGGTAACGTGTTCGTTTGCGGGCATGGCGTCGAGGTTTTCGAATTCTCCGGGAGGAATCGGTTTTAAGATGTATTCTCCTCCCTTTTCGACAAGTTCGAGTCCTGCTCCGGTAAGCGCCAGCGAATGTTTTGATTGCACGCCGGAAATAGAAATCCTCCCGGCCTTTTCCAATTTTCGGCGGTTATAATCCGGCCGCGAAAAGGAAAGCACGGGGCTTATTTTCCGGCCGTTAAAAAGCGACTTGCGGCAATCGGGGCAAAATTCATTAAACCCTTTTTTAAGGCACGAAGGGCATCTGAAAATGTTCATGACGCCTCCCTGACCGTAACGGCGCCGATCGTGGTTTCGCCCGCGGTTTTAAGCAGGCGCGCGAAGTGGTCGTTTTCATCGATTTTAAGCGTAGCGCATTGCAATTCCTTGTCGGCCCCTTCCGCCAGCAACCCATAGAAAAATGGAAACAAATTTTTAGCGCGATAGAACTCTTTTTTTTTAGGGAATGAAAATGAAATGGGCGGCAGAGAGTTTTCGCTTAAATATGCCGAATCGTAGCGAAAGAGATATTCGCTATTTCGGTATTCTAATTCACCGGCAAGAATGCCGTTGTAATAAACCAGCCCTTTTTTATTCATTTTGCACCCGTTCGGCGGTGACAAGCGCAAGTCCGAGCGGCTCAAGAACGCGCGAGACATTTCTGAGTGTCGGGTTGGCATCGCCTTCCTCGATTGCTTTTATCGTTCGTAAAGAAACGCCGGAGATTTCCGCAAGATCGCCCTGGGAGATCTTTAAAAACTTCCTCCGTTTCCGGATATCTTTTGAAAGTTCCGATTTTACCATGATTTGCTTTGTGGAGCCGATAGTAATGGTGCGGTAAAGTGCACTTTTAATAAAAGATAATATAAAAAACAATAAGTTGCAACTATAAGTGCACTATATTACACTTATTATATTAATTCTGAATAATTAATGGTGATTACCATTAATAAGTGTAACATAATGCACTTTTTAACTCTTAGTGTGTTTCTTCCTCCAGCGCTTCGATCTGCCGCGCGCAGCGCGCCGCGTCGTTGGCAAAGGCAAGCTCCGGTTTCGGCCGGCGGAGCACCGCCGTAAGCGCCTCATGCCAGGCCAGCGCGGTAAAATCGCCCGGCGCAAGGCGATAACCGTGACCCCATTTGTCAAGTTCTGCCGCCAGCGCGGGATATTCGGCGAAATCGTCGCGGCCCACATACAGCAGCGGCAGGCCGTGCAGGAAACAATCCATACAGACGCCATAACCCGCCTTGGCGATCATGAGATCGACCGAGGCCACGATGTCCTGATACGAAAAAGGCCCATCGGCAAGCACGTGATAATTTTGCGGCGCGCCTGCAAGGGCGTACAGCCCTACAAATTCCCATTCGGTAAATTGCGCCAGCCGCGGCCAATCGGCTTGCGGCAAACCCTGCGTGCCCAGGTAAATGAGCCCGAGGCGCTTGCCGGGATCGCAGCCGAGGCGCGCGGCCAGCTCGGCGCGGTGCGCCTGGCCGCGCCGGCCGATGGGGCCAAAGGGAATACTGCGCTTAAAATAGGGCATGGGCAGCGCCGGAAAGAGCGCCAGCAAGGTCGTGGCGCAAGCGTACTGCGCTTCTATTTTGTCAACATCCGCCGCAAAGGACGGAAAGTGCCGGCAGAAGGGCCGGTAAATATCGAGCCAGGTAAAATTGGTTACGGCCGCGGCCGGAATGCGCAGCGCGGCCGCCACTTCAAACGGAAACGGAGCGATATCGCTGACGATCACGCTGATGTTGTTGTGGCGGCACCAGGCAATTTCGCTCTGCAACAAACCGGCATTGCGCCGTGCGATTTCCCGGTAGGCCTTAACCGTTGCCCCGATATCAACCGTTATGCCGTCGCGCTGCAGGCATCCGCAATCGAAGGCGGCCTGCGCTAAAGTAAACGGGCGTCGGATCTTTTCCGATACAAAGCGCTCCGGCAGCGCCGTGCGCACAAAAAGCTTAACGCCGGGCGAAAATTCCCCGCAAATCGCCGTGGCGCGGATGCCGTGGCCGAAGCCGTGCGCGCTGATATAATAGGCAATGTTCATGGTTAGACCGGTTCGGGGAAACGGCTTTTCGCTAACGAGCCGTTTCTCCGAAATTTATAGTTAAGAATTAAAATAATTTCTTCCCGACGCATTTTCCCCTGCGTTAAAAGAAATCCACGATATATTTTGAACACGATTTTTTTACAGCATCGTTAACCGGGAGTTACAAGTAATTCATGACATCTTCGATCAGTCAATTGCGTAACATCGGCATCAGCGCGCATATCGATTCGGGCAAGACCACCCTCACCGAACGCATCCTTTTTTATTGCAAAAAAATCCACGCCATCCACGAGGTCAAAGGCAAGGACGGCGTGGGCGCCACCATGGATTCCATGGAGCTGGAGCGCGAACGCGGCATCACGATCTCCTCGGCCGCCACGAACGTTGAGTGGCGTGACTATTCCATTAATATCATCGATACGCCGGGGCACGTTGATTTTACGATTGAGGTCGAGCGCGCCCTGCGCGTGCTCGACGGCGCGATTCTGGTGCTCTGCGCGGTAGGCGGCGTGCAATCGCAAACGATCACGGTCGACCGCCAATTGCGGCGCTACCAGGTCCCCAAAATCGCCTTTATTAACAAATGCGACCGGCGCGGCGCCGATCCGCTCAAGGTCGCCCAGCAACTGCGGGAGCGCCTCGGCCACCAGGCCGTGCTGATGCAGTTGCCCTTGGGGCTCGAAGACAAGCTGGAAGGCGTGATCGACCTTATAACCATGCGCGCCCTTTACTTCGACGGCAAGAGCGGCGAAACCGTGCGCGAAGAAGCGATCCCCGAAAACATCCTGGACCAGGCTAAAAAAGCGCACGAAGACATGATCGACCACCTTTCGCTCGTGTCCGATGAATTGGCGGCAAGTTTTCTGGACGGCAACGCCACGGTCGAGCAGATGCGCGCCGCCGTGCGGCGCGGAACGCTCTCGCTGGCCTTAACACCCGTCCTGCTGGGCTCCGCCTATAAAAACAAAGGCATTCAACCGCTGCTCAACGGCGTGGTGGATTACCTGCCGCATCCCGGCGACCGCCAATACCTGGCGGTGGACGTGGGCGCCGGCGCGGCCGAGGCCGCGGTGCCGCTTCTGGCAAGCAACGAGGCCCTGCCCGTGGCGCTGGCCTTTAAACTGGAAGACGGCGCCTACGGCCAGCTTACCTATATTCGCATTTATCAAGGTTCCATCACCAAAGGCACCGAGCTTACCAACACGCGCTCCGGCCGCCGCCTTAAAGTAGGCCGCCTGGTGCGCATGCACGCCGACGCCATGGAAGAAATCGAAACGGCCGGCTGCGGCGACATCGTGGCGCTTTTTGGTGTGGACTGCCACACGGGCGATACCTTTACGCATGCGAGCCTGCAGCTGGCCATGACCTCCATGTTCGTGCCCGAGCCGGTGATATCGCTGGCCATAAAACCCAAAGACAATAAATCCACCGACAACATGTCCAAGGCCCTCAACCGGTTTACAAAAGAGGACCCTACCTTCCGCTCCTTCGTGGACCCCGAATCCAACCAGACCATCGTGCGCGGCATGGGCGAGTTGCACCTGGACATTTACATCGAGCGCATGCGGCGCGAATACAGCGTGGAGCTTGAGGTGGGCAAACCGCAGGTGGCTTTTCGCGAAACCATTACTTGCGCCACGCGTTTTGACTACACCCATAAAAAACAGACCGGCGGCGCCGGGCAATACGGCCGCATTGCCGGCGTGCTGGAGCCCAACGAGGAGAGCGATTACGAATTCGTGGACAAAATCAAGGGCGGCGCGATCCCCATGGAATTTATTCCCTCCTGCGACAAGGGCTTCCGGGCCTGCCTGCCGCGCGGCACGCTGATCGGCTTTCCCATCGTGGGCGTGCGCATAACCATCGACGACGGCAACAGTCATCCGGTGGACTCCTCGGACAACGCCTTTCAGCAGGCGGGCATTGGCGCATTCCGTCAAGCTTACGCCAAGGCCAAGCCCATTATTCTGGAGCCC
>JAQUMP010000296.1 GCA_028718065.1 Chitinivibrionales bacterium
TTTTGCGCTTTACTTCCGGGTCTGATGCGCCTTGGAGCGCCCGGACAAACGTGTCCGTTGCGTTTACGATATGCAGGTTTAAAAACCCCTCCGCGCGCAGGAACGAAAGGATGTCCTCTGATTCGTCCTGGCGCATAAAACCCGTATCTATATGTAAACCTACCACGCGCTGGGCGCCTAAAACCTTATTAAGCAGGGTGAATGCCACGGTGGAATCCACGCCGCCGGACACGAGCAGAAACACTTTTTTGCCGATGCACTTTTGTTTTATTTCTTCGGTAATGCGTTCAAGAAAGCGTTCGCTGTTCCACTCTTTTTTGCAGCCGCAAAGAGCGATAAAGTTTTCCAGGATTTGCATGCCGTGCGGGGTATCGGTTACTTCGGGATGAAACTGCAAACCATAGCGCGTATGTTCACGGTTACCCATGGCGGCCACGGGGCAGGAATCGGTGGACGCCAAAACCGAAAAACCATCGGGCGGCCGCTCCACCGAATCGCCGTGGCTCATCCAGACGGCTTCTTTATTGTCAAGTCCCGTAAAGAGCGGATCGGCGCCGCTCAATGTCAGCGCGGCGCTGCCGTATTCGCGTTCCTGCCCTTTGTGAATAGTTCCGCCCAAAAGGGCTGCCATAAGCTGGTGGCCGTAGCATAAGCCAAGAATAGGCACGGGCAGCGCCAGAACATTTTCATTAAAGACCGGGCGGTTAGGATCGGTAACGCTGAAGGGGCTGCCGGAAAGAATAATGCCCTTGAATTCCGCGGCCTTTTTTTGAGAAACATCGCTCGGCACAATTGCCGAATAAACACCCAGACGCCGGATGCGGTTGGCGATAAGGTGGGCGTATTGTCCGCCGAAATCAACGATGGCGATGGTGTCCATAGATCTCGTAATTTATATTGTTTTCCGTAAGCGGTTCAATACTTTCGTAAACAGCGGAGGCGATTTATGCGGTTAATTATTTGGGTTTTTGCATTTGCAACAATTGCCGGGGCCGATTTTTTTCAGGCGGCGCCGGCAATTAATATACCGGCATCCCAAACGCCAACGGGGCAGCCGTCGTTTACGGACCGGAGTCATTATAACAGCTACGATTTTCTGGGCTCGCCGCTCGGTCTTTTTGAAAAGGAGAGCTGCTCGGTAAAGCTGAACGTGGATTATCGCAGTATCGCATGGAGTCAAGCCGGATCGCGCGAAAAGCTTTCGGCCTGGAACATTCCCGACCTTCTCATCGGCAGCCCCAAAACCATTTACATGGACCTTTACTACGCACCGACGACCCTCACCCAAGGGGGGCCTAACGGTCAAGGCCTCTCGCTGCCGCTGCACCGCTTTGGCTTAACGATCGCCGGTCAAATACCTTCGGGATTTTTTCAGCTCGGTTTTTGCGGCAAAGGCTATCTGGGCACCGAAACGCTCCAGGATGGCGTTAATACGCGCCTCTTGCTGGGGCTCAACGATTTAAGTCTCTTCGTCGGCAGTCGCATTAGTAAAACAATAACCGTCGGCGTGCAGGGCGGCGCCACCGCCAAGCTTGACACCTTAATAGACGTGCAAAACCCTGCCCTCGTCGACCGCTATTTTACCGGCCAGGTCCCGCTGCTCGGCGGGTATATTGACTTTGGGGGAAACGGCCTGCCGGTGGCCGGCACCCTGGCGCTGCAAACCGCGCAGCAGCATTTTGTTTACGTTTCGGGAAACGACCGGGACCCGCTTAAAGGCGACAGCCTTGCCTTTAAATGGCAAACCATCGGCGACATCAGCCATGCCGGAATCGGTTATCATCCGGCGCTTTTCATAGGCTATTGGCAGGACCATTTCCAGGAATATCTGCCTACCGAAAAAAACAACGACCTTAATGTCGGGGCGGCGGTGGCGGGTAAAGAATGGAAATTGTCTAATTTCTGTTTTGGGCTTGGGACTTCGGTATCCATCCTGCAGTTCGGATCAACCTGGTTTGAATACAACCACAGCCGCATGGGCCTTACTTTCGGCGATGCCTGGGCCGGCCAAAACAAAAACAAGGGCTACGATCGCATCAGCCTGGGGCTGGAAGCAAACATCCATGCCATTCCGGCGCTCCATTTTCCTTCGTCAATCCAGACTTTTGCGCGTATCGGTTTTTTTAACCTGCGCGACAACAGCGGCATCAACGCTTTTGAATCGGAAGATTTCGGGATTTTAAACGGCGGCCTGGCCAATTCCCAGGCCTATCGCTATGCGCCGGATTTTGGCTGGGGGCCAGACGAGCGGATTATCGGCTTTACATTCGGGTTGGGCGGCACATTCTTTAATAAAAAGCTCCAGGCGGACCTAAGCCTTACGACGCTCTCAAAATTCATATCGGGCGTAAAATCCACCGGCACGCAATTGGGCATCGATTGCGCGTATATGGTCCGGTAACTGTTTTATTTTGCAAAGGACATTAAACGTTATCGTGTAAAAACCTTCTGTTCAAAAACCTTGCCGCCTGCCACGGCGCGAAGCAGATAAAACCCCTTTGCTGATTTCCCATTTTTGTCATTCTTCATGTCCCACTGCGCACCTACGGCGGAAGCATTTATTTTTTCGGAAACAAGCGACTGAATATGCCTGCCGCAAATATCGTAAATAGTAAAAGAAACGCTGCTTGCATCTGTAAAGCCGGTCAGGGCAACTCGTAATGTTTTATTTTTGGGATTGTAAACGCCGGACAATACCGGAGATAATAAACCACGTTGCGTTAGCGAAAGTTTACTTGCAGTAGTCACCGTTTGGTTGAAGCCGTAGTTCAGGGCCAGGTCGATCGCGCCCAATTTACGCCAGTCATCCAGCGAATGCGCCGCTACGGTATATTGCGCGGATGTAAAGTTATCGCTCAAATCGCCGGGGCCGCATTGCCCGCCGTGGTTGGAAAGGGCCAATTTGTAACAATGCGCGTTGCCGCTTATCGTGGGCGTAATCCCCGACGCCATCGTGCAGGCGATAAAAAGCATGTCCTGCGCGCCGTAAGTTCCTTGGAGCAGTATCTTTCCTACGGTCCAGGGAGATACCGTGTTTGCTAATGCCGCCGAGCTTATTACGATCTGGCCTGCGTAGCCGTCCGTCTCCAGTCCGCGAAGCCCATCCATCCCCGCTGTCGCTACTTCCTCGCAATGCAGCTTTTCTCCCTGAATGGAAATGCGCCCCGGAGGATCGGTCGGTCCGCCTTCGAACTTGAATATCTCGACGGCATTTTCGGAATAGACCTCGGCGACAAAACTCAGGTTGTTTTTAATATTCACCTGCGCGGGAACGCCATCGTGCCCAAAAAGCAGGAACATTATTCCAAAAAATCCGCCGCGATTCGAAGGCTTTGTCAAGTCCGCCACAAAATCCGAAGCAGGGACCGGATTGCCGTCCGCCGCACTAACCCAGGAACCTAAAATCGTGGCGTCCGCGCAGTCGGAAAAATAACAGTTGGCATGGAGATGGCGCATGTGCACAACGCCTCCACTGCACATCCCGTTGACAAACAGGCCCGGCGTGCCGGTAAAAACGCCGTCAAAGGTAATCGATGGATTTCCGGTTGTCCCGGTCACATAAATATCATTGCCGCATGGATCGGTATCTTCACCGGCACGGAGATCCTGGACCACTACATTTTGCGGGTTGGTTATGGAAAGTATGGTCCCGCCGGCGGAACCCGTCCAGCCCAAAGATGTGGAGAGCATACCCGCGCCGCCAAGAATGATCTTCCTGGAAGCCGAGGTGTTGTTAACGGTGAGGGTCGTGCCGACCTTATAAGCTCCGGCCGGCAGGTAGGCCATGGCAACCGCGCTGGTACTGTTGACGGCCGCGTTAATACAGTTCTGGATCTTCGCGGACTGATCGGCGCTGCCGTTCGGTATCGCCCCGAAATCCCTGACGGCATCATACACCTGCGTGGGAATGACCGTAAAACCATCCGGATCTATAAACTGGCGGTCGGCGGGAAGCGTTATGCCTTTTACCCGGTAAAGGACCAGTCCAGGTCGTTCCAGTCACCGGCCCAGATTCCCGTGGCGCAGTGGTCGAATATGCAATTTTCATAGAACGTTTCGCTCTGGGCCGGGCGGCCGCCGCCGGCCATCTTGTAAAACCCATAGGACGTAAAATTGTGAAAAGCCATCTGGCGGAAGCGTTCGTGCCCGTCATACACCGTATTGTCGTGCACGATCCCATTTGCCGCGATTCCGCGTCCGTCAAGATCCAGACCCTGCCATTTGGCGATGCCGGCGCCGTCTATTTTAATCATAGTGCCGCCCGAAGCGCCATACCACAACAGCTTTGTGTCCCTGCCAGCGCCTAAAAGCAGTCCGCCCCATTGCGCTAAACCGGCGGGCGTGTTAATGGTGGAACCTATCTTATACGCGCCGGCGGGAAAGTAGATCGGAGAGCCGCAGTTCTTGAGGTAGGTATTAACCACCGTGGGCCAAACTAAGGGACGGTGGTGAAATATTCATATAACTATTTTTTTGATTTTGGCAATCTCCCGTCCGAATCGCGCCATTGCCGAAACAGCCGTATTGCTGACTTCCAGATACTCTGCAATTTTTTTCAGTGGCGCTCTGTATTCTTTAAAAGCAATAAATGAAAAAACCTTTCGCGCCTCAGATGCCGGCCCGCCACGATGCCGCTCTTTTAGCATTTCCACACGGACGCTGAAAATGGCGGAGATTGATGCGGCAATCGAATCAAACGTTCCGCCTTCGCGCTCAAATCGGCTTATTCGGAATCGCCGCGCCTGGTCGGCGGCAGTTGTTTCACTAACAAATTTTTGATCTCCAATTACCCAACAGGTTGCTTTCCTTCCTTTTTCCAAGCCGGTATTGCTTTTCCTTACGAGATCGATTATCACATCACTGTCTATGGACTTTGCCAAACCGTCTTTCAGGAACCTATGGTATGATGCTTTGGCCGTATTTTCGGTGGGTCCGAATCGGGCCAGCACCGTCTTTGTGTCCTGGAATGCCCGTTTTTTTCCGCCGGATAGCGCACTATGCCCGCACCATGGGTACCTTTCAAGCTCCTGAAGATTTTTGCAGGCCCCTGCCCTTATCGGATTTAGATGCACATAGCGGACAAGTTCCTGTATATAATTCTGGTCCTGAGTAACAATCGACTTGTATCGATCCATAAATAGTGGTCCCCGGCGTCCATTTTTTTGCCGGTGATATTGAGCGTAACGCATATTCAGCGG
>JAQUMP010000297.1 GCA_028718065.1 Chitinivibrionales bacterium
TGAGAGTTCATTACGGTTCGTGGTTGTGTTCCAGGCGGGAAGCAAGCGGGCATTGCAAATTTTTAGATCGATTTTCCGGGCGGCGTTTTCCGGGCTTACCGCGGTAATGGTCACGGGAGCGAGCGTGTTGCCGATGCAGGCGCTTGAATCGGGCGGCCGGGCGTCAAGATTTACCGATGAGAGAATTCCCTTGTTCTTGCAATAGGCCTGGTCAAGGAGGTTGGCGATCGTCGGCCGCAGGGTCACCTCAAAGGGAAGAGGGTTGATAAATTCAAGCGGAATGCGGAGCGTGTCGATATCGATAAAGTCAAGCTTAAACCCCGCGTCTCCTACCGGAATAGTGGCGCTGAAGGTGTCGTGCTGGTCGATAAGGCTGTCTATAATGGCGGCCTCGGAAATGGCCGGACGGTTGATCGAAAGTAAAACCCCAAAGGTGTCGCCGGGGGTAAAATAGGCGCTGTCCGGCAATGCCAGTTGCACCAGGCACGTTAGAGAATGGGTAATGGTGAGCCCGGCCGATGCAAAGGAGCGTTCTATGTTTTGGCCCGGCAGGACCGCCGCACAGGAATCTTCTATGACCGTTTCGGACTTATCGTTTACAATGCGCACGAAAAACGCGCTTATGGCAAAATGGGAAGATCCGTTAAAAAGACCTATGGTTATCGGTCCGGAAGACGAATCGAAGGTAACATGGTCGATTCCGGAAAGTTGGATTGTATCGCAAGCCTGATAGTTGTTTTTTAAGCCGAGAAGATTTGCATGGACGGCAAGGTCGTTCATGGCAAATCGATAGGACCACGGTTGGATGTCCTTCAGGCGCATCACGCCCACGCTGGCCGTACAGGCGGTGTCTTTTACGGCGCAAATAGTATAGAAGTAATGGTTGATAAAGGTATCACGGATTGAGAATTGAAGGGTGTCGCCTTTTTTGGTGGAATCGCTGGTAATGTTAAAATTTTTAGCGGCGTCGCCCATTATCAAGTCTTGAATGAAAAGCTGCTTTTGCAGGAGCGGAACCGAACAATTCACCTGCCAGGCGGCTTTTTCGTTACCGGTGGGCGTGGAACAATGCAACAGGCAACAGATTGTAGCGCAGACAATAATTGATAAGCGTATCTTCATACTGCTTTTTACGCTCCGGCCAATCCCACAAACGCCATCGGACGATTTTTTCGACGATGAAACCGGTACCCAATTGGTTGTAATGTTTTAATGCAAAACACGGCGTGGGAAAACTCACTGCTTCCATTGGTTTAATATTCTATCATGTTGGAATTGGTTTGTCAAGATAATAAGCCGCCGAAAACAAGCCGGCACGTGTAATCAAAAAAATGTATTTAAAATAATAAAATCAATATTAATATATTTGTAACTATATAATATTAAATATGATATAGTTATTCTAATGTAATCATAATTTTTAATTTATGTTGTATTTTGTCTGGTTTTACGATATATTTACAAAAGACGCGGAAGTGTCCCTGATTTTTTAAATGCATCTATCAAATAACCTTTTTAAAGGAGTTCGTATGAAGAAGTCGCTTGGTTTAGTAAGCGCGCTTTTAATGTGCGGGTCGGTTTCTTATTTTGTCGGCTGCTCGTCTACCAGTCCAACGCAATCGTCGGCGAACCAGGAGATCACGATTTCGCCGGACGTAATGGGACAGCTCGCGGTATCCACCTTAAGCGAGCAGCAGGCCTCGGCGCAATTCAGCACCAACGGCGCTACATCGATTCTATCGCCCAATAATAGCGCCGCGAGCGCTTCGGCGCTCGCCAGGCAAATGGGCAAAACCAGCGCAAATTCCCAGGCCCAGGTCGTAACGATTGATTCCAGCAAAAAAGCCCAGGGCATTTTAAAAATCATCACCAGCACGCCCGTCGCGGGCGGCATGAAATATGATACCTTTACGGTAAGCGCGGATACCGCACTTGTCAATAGCACTACCCGCTACGCCCAGGATATTTTTGGACATTTTGCCGGCGAAACCGAAACCGGCATTCTTAAAGCCGCCAGCGGTCCGGACCACGATTTCGCAACCGCCGGCGATAATCAATTGCTCGCGGCGTCATGGCTGCGTATGCTGGGGAGCGATACGCTTGCATCCGCCGTTTTTAAAGACGCCGACAACGACGGAATTCTTATTAATTATGCGGCCGGCGCCCCTTCGGTGGTGGATGTGTCGCTGTACGAACGCAATCCGGTGTTAAAACCGCTGGTCTCCTACGATCGCCTTAACCTGCGCGTGGTAACCAACGGCGACACCACCCAGGACAAGGTCATTCGGATCAGCGGCGTGGAAGGCCGCAAGTCCGGCCGCGTCTCCACCTTTGTCGTGCTTGACACAACGGGTGACAGCACGGTCATCGCCGGCGCCATGGCACGGGCAATCTGGACAACCGCGCTTTCGTCCTCGTCAAGCGACACGGTGATTGCAGCCAAAGCCACGGTCTTGTTTAAGCCGCAGAACGGCCTCTGTAAAAATGCCGACAATCTTTTTTACGGCATCAACCTTACCGAATCAAAACGTTTCGGCATTATCAGCGAACGCACCTTCGATTTTACCACGACCAATCCCGTGGCCGACGGGCAGAAACCAACCAGCGGCCATGTGGTCATGAACGTGACCTTCGCCAACGGCAAGACGGCGGGGCTTGTGGCCGACTTTGACAATGGGTATTTTAACGGAACCTATACCGGTCCCGACGGCAACACGCTCACGGTTCGGTGGAACGCTAACGGAACGGTTGTCTCATCGGTCGCAACAAACTGATTGCGAGAATAGTATGGCAGCGTCCGCAAACATTTACGAATACGACGACTTTAAAGCGTATCTGGCCAGGCGCTACCAGGAAAAATGCGCCGCGGATCCTGCCTATTCCTGCCGTGTGTTCGCTAAGGAAGCCGGCTTTACCAACCCCGGCTTCCTTAACGATGTTATTAAAGGGCGCCGCAAGCTCAGCGCCGATGCCCGGGAAAAAATCGTTACGGTTTTTGCGCTTTCGGTAAACGAGGCCGATTTTTTCCGGCTGCTCGTGGCCTATGCCCAGGAAAAAGAGGCGACCAAAAAACAGGCCATTTTCCACAAGCTCGTTGTCCGTCGCAATCGCAGCATGTTTGCGCGGCTCAATCCGGCGCTTTCGCACTATTACCAGGATTTTTATTATCCGCTCGTGCGCGCGGCGCTCATGGCGCTGGATTTTAAAGGCAATTACGAGGAGCTGGCCGCATTTCTGTCGCCTTCCCCGCCGCTGGCGGATTGCAAAAAGTATGTGCGCGATTTGTGCGCCTGGGGCCTTGTCAAACAAGAAACAAGCGGCCGGTACGTGGTCACGGACCGTTTTTTGGAGCCGCCCGCCACGCTTAAGGAGCAGGTGCGGCAGATCAACGGCACCTGGATCGCGCATGCGCAGGCCGCGCTTGCAAAATTGCCCCCGGAAAAACGCCATATATCGAGCATGTTGCTGAGCGTGTCGCCGGAGAGCGCCAGGATAATCGCGGAAAAAGTGGAAAAATTCCGCGAAGAAATCTGGGACCTGGTTAAAAACGACCCGCAAGCGCCCGCGTGTGTTATGCAGCTTAATATGCAGTATTTTCCGCGGTCCAAACAAAGGGAGCGTTCATGAAACGGCTTTTTCCGGTAAGCATGGTTGTCGCGGCCCTTTTTGCGGGATGCAGCGTCGGTCCGGGGCCGCTCGCCACGGGCGGCGGCGATGATTTTCCTAATGCCATGACGGCGGCAACGCTCGGCAAACGCCTGGCCGGCAATTTAAACCAGTACCAAAACTGGGACAGCTCCCTTGCCGTAAACCAAACCGCGCCGATTCCCTCGGCCACGGTGCCGGGAGGAATCGCCAAAATGCGCGCCGGCGCAATAATCGCCGATTCTTTCACCCTGGATTCCACCGCCGCATTCAAGCGCATCACCATTGTCCACGATTCAATCGTCGCGGACACGGTTTCGCGCGGCGAATTAATCGTCGATGCCGGCCCGGACAAAAATTTTAACACGGCGCAGGACAATAAAATTTTATACAGCGATCTTCTGGTCCGGGCTGGCGTCGATACGCTGGAGCATCTTTCCTTGACCGATGCAGACCACGATTCCGCGGTGATCGACTTTGGGTTGCGCGATTCCAACGTCATTAATTTAAATTACCGCTCCACCAGAATCGCTTTACGGCCGGACCTGGCTTCCCGGTCCGCTCAAGCGCGGTTTGTTATTTTCCAATTGCAAAGCGCCAAAAATTATCCGGTCAAATATTGGGCGCAGGATACTTATAAAAACGGTTTCTCTATTGTTACCGCGATTGTCGGCTCCGGCGCCGATTCCTGCTTTTATCCGGGCGATACGGCCTGGGGATCGGTTGTTTTTCTGGGCGCCCCGGCCGATTCGAACATCGCCGATACCCTGCGTTATACCGCGCTGCTCGGACCCAACCCGCACGACTCCGCCGACGATTCGCTCCTGGGCGTATATGCGCATGCCCTAAAGCGCTCGGGCCATGAACGCGACGTTAGTTTCTCGTTTACAAGCGATTCTCCCGTCGGGAAAAACCGCTCGCCGGTCGCGGGCCGACTTGCGTTTGCGCTCACCGACGAAAACGCCGCCTGGATTATGGTAAATGGTACGTTTAATGCCCAGCAGATAGCGGTAACCTATACCGATTCCAAAAACAACAAGCTTGCACTCGTCTGGGACCGCGGCGGCAATCTTATTTCCAGGAGCGCCGTGCAATGATCGCAGGTTTTTAGGGTCCGGCGCGGATTGTATTTTAGTATGCCGGAGCGCATAAGGCGGTCCTTAAAAAACCAATCGGCCGGGAGTTCAATTGAGTTCGATCAGCGAATATCTTAACATCTTTGTAACGCTGCTCGCGATCGTCGATCCCATTGGAGCGGTTCCGATTTTTATCGGTCTGACCGGCTATCAATCCAGCGCCAACCAACGTCGTACAATTCTAATCACCAGCCTTGCGGTTTTCCTGATTTTAGCGGGGTCCGCGGTATTCGGCGAACGCCTCTTGCGGATCTTCGGTATCAGCGTGGCCTCGTTTCGGGTAGCGGGCGGCATTCTGCTTTTGATGGTCGGGATTTCCATGCTGCACGCGCGCCAAAGCACAAGCTCGCATAAGCCCGAAGAAGCCGAAGAGGCGGCCGAAAAAGA
>JAQUMP010000298.1 GCA_028718065.1 Chitinivibrionales bacterium
GCTCAGGAGCCGATTGTTCCCGCTGGGGGTTATCGTGGCCGCCACAAACCGGCTTTGCGGCTTGGTGGTGTCGCGGGTAACGCCGCCGGCATTGGCGACGACCTTGTAGGCCGTTATGTTTTTCTGGTCCTTGGCAAGCGCGACCAGAAACGTGTCGGCGGAAAAAGCGCAGAGCGCCGCATAATAGCTGCTGGCGGCTACATCGAACAATCCCACGGTCGCATCCGATGTTTTATCGGCATAAAACCCCCGCACGGGCCCGGCATAATTATGGTCGACAACGGTAACCAGGTACGAAAGCGGACCTTTGGCAACGCGCAAAAAATCAACGTGCAGTCCCAGATTGCCGCCGGCATTGCCGACGCCCGGTAATATGCCGTTAAAACCCTGCTGGTAAGCGCCGTCGCCCACGGTCAGTTCATTGCGATGGATATGATCATAGGAGATCCCGTTTGTAAACTTAAACGAATCCGCCCAGAAAAAATCGAAGGTGTCCTGGCCGAAGCAAGCCACTGCCGGCGAGCGGCCTTTGCCGCCCGCGGTATTGAGCTGCGTCGGCCCGAAGACACAGGTGGCTTGCCAGCTTGAATCCTTCAGGCGCAGGGAATCGGTGAGTATAAGCTTGCCCGCGGACGCCTCGGAATACGTTGCGAACAAACCGGATTGGAACGAGCCGGCATGCGCGGGCATGTTCGCGAGCAGGAAGATAAGCCCCCAAAAGGGCGCAGGCCGGGGCAGACCCGTTAAAAGTACACGGGGCCGGCGGGCGCCCGGTGTCAGGGCCGCCTTAGCCCGACGCATAACGATCGGCCGCGGCGCGGTGGAGTTTGCGGACATAGTTTTGCTGCGACACGTCATCGACAAACTGCTGCTGGCGCGCGGCGGCTTCTTCTTTCCATTCTGTAAATCGTTTTTCCTTGATCAGTTCCAGCACGCGGGTCTCTTTGCGGGCGGCAATGAGCGCCGTGCGCAACCCTGCGGCCTCGGCCGTAATGGTCTTAATGCGTGCGTTCGTGGCGCGGACATCGCCGCCCAGCTTGTGCCGGAACGCAAGCGCCTGGCGCAACAGCAGCGGATCCAGGCGGCCGCTGCGGTGCGCGCCTTCGGATTCGTACAGGCCCTTAAGCTGCGCGCCGATGTCCTCGAGCTGCTGCTGCGCGGCCAGGCGCGCGCGGTTATTGCCGGCAATCGCGTACTTGACCGTATCTTCCTTGCGTTTTTTAAGTTCGAGCACCGGCATAAGCCGGAAATTAAAGCGTTTCATGCTCCCCTACCGCGCCAGCGCATCGAGGCGGCCCAGGGCCGCAAGACCCTCCGAAAAAACGGCCGTTTCCCCTTTGTCCTGGCGCAAAAAAGCGTTGAGCCCGTCATGGATTTTTATCGCCTTGTCAATGCGTTCGTTGCTGCCGGCGGCATAGGCGCCGATGGATATTAAATCTTCGTTTTCCCGGTAAGAGGCCATAAGGTCCTTGATGCGCCCGATTAATTGGTAATGTTCGGGGGCAATAACGTCGGGCATGGAACGGGAAATGCTCTCCAGCACGTCGATGGCCGGATAATGGTTGCGGTGCGCCAGCCTGCGCGCCAGCACGATGTGGCCGTCAAGGATGCTGCGGGCGGCGTCGGCGATGGGCTCGTCCATATCGTCGCCCTCGACCAACACGGTAAACATGCCGGTTATCGTTCCTTTGTCGGAAGTTCCGGCGCGCTCCAGAAATCCGGGCAGCATGGCAAAAACCGACGGGGTGAATCCCTTGGTGGCCGGCGGTTCTCCAATAGCAAGCCCGATCTCACGCTGGGCCGTGGCAAGCCGCGTAATGGAATCCACCAAAAAAAGGACGTCCTTGCCCAGATCGCGAAAATATTCGGCGATTGCCGCGGCGATCATGGCGCCCTTAATGCGAATAAGCGCGGGCTGGTCGGAGGTCGCGACCACCACCACCGAGCGTTGCAGTCCGGCCTCACCCAGATCGCGTTCCAGGAATTCACGTACCTCGCGGCCGCGCTCGCCCACCAGGGCGATCACGTTGATGTCGCTTTTGCAGTTGCGGGCCATCATGCCCAGCGTAATACTTTTGCCCACGCCCGACCCGCTAAAAATCCCCATGCGCTGACCTTTACCGATGGAAATAAGCGCATCGATGGCGCGGATGCCGGTTTCAAACTGCGACCGGATGCGCTGCCGCTTAAGCGGATTGGGAATGCGCGAATAAACGGGCCGGAACCCTTCCACGGAAAGCGGGCCTTTGTCGTCGAGCGGATTTCCCAGACCGTCAAGGATGCGCCCCAAAAGCCCGGGACCGACGCCGGCCATGAGCGGGTGTTTGGTGCCGATAACGATCTGGCCCGGATGAATGCCTTCGATGGGGCCCAGCGGCATGAGCAGCGTGCGGTCTTTGCGAAAACCGACCACTTCGGCGCGTCCCACGGTTGCGCCGTTATTTTCGATGGTGCAGACGTCGCCGACCGAGGCCGTGGGACCGGTTGATTCTATTAAAAGTCCGATGACCTCGCTTATTTTACCATGCATCCGCACCGGTTCGACGCCGGCAAGCGCGCTTAAAAAAGGCTGCAGCATGGTGTCGGCGTTCATGGTTTTGGTGCCAAGTCCGCAGTGACATCGCTATTTTTTTCGGGCGCAGGCTCGGACTCTTCCGGCGCCGCCGCGGTGGTCTGCCAGATTTTTTCCAGGATGGACGAAAGCTCCTCAAATTGCACGCCGAGCCGCGCGTCCGCCACGCCCGAATTTGATTCCACGATGCAGCCGCCGCGCTCGATGCGCTCATCCGGTTCGATAACGATGGAGCCGAGCCGTTCCATGACCGGCATCCAGAAATCGCGGGATTGTTCTACGGTTTGTAAATCCAGCGGCGCGATTCGGATAACGATTTTTTCGCGGTCGCCCACAAAACTCAACGCTTTTTTAATGACCCCGCCGATAATGGCCGGGGAGGCGCTGACCTCCGTCTGGATTATTTTTTTGGCCAGCTCGCAGGAGAGGCGCAGCAGCAGGTGCGAGGCGTTGGCAAAAATCGACTTGCGCGCCATTTCGATGCGCGTGCAGATCGCCGTGAGCTGCGTGCGGATCTGCGCGAGTTGCGCCAGGTAATCGGCGGCGGCTTTCTTAAAACCCTCTTCTTTGCCCTGGGCAATGCCCTTTTGCAGGCCCTGGTTGAAAGCCGCAGCGACCTGTTCTTTGCTTTGCGCATCCAGCGTGCGCAGGTCCATTTGTAAATCAGCCACTTTTTTTTCCAGCGCTAAAACGTGCTGTTCCTCCTCGGAAAAGAGGCGCCGGGTTTTGCCGGGCACGTCCAATTCCTGGTAGGCGTAGGTTTTAACCGGAAAGGCCTTGCCCTCCTCGGCTTTGTGGTGCAGAATGCGGCGCAGGCCGACCGTGGCCGGGTCTTTTTCCTTGAGCAGCCGGTCGATGAGAGTGGAAACTTCCTGCGACGAAAGGGAATTAAGATCCATGAGGCCTCGGATATAATAACCTCTCCCTAACTCCCCTGCCCCTCTTCCCCTCTCCTATCGGAGAGGGGAAGAGGGGTGGTCCTGAGCGAAGGCGAAGGACCGGGGTGATGAGGAGAGGTTAAAACAAAACAAATATTTATACAAGCATAATTGCTATTAAGACCTATTGCCTTACACCACGATTTCTTCTTCGCCGCCGCGGCCGGAAATAATGATTTCGCCTTCTTCTTCCAGACGGCGGATCACGTCCACGATGCGCTGCTGCACGTCCTCGACGTCCTTGAGGCGCACCGGCCCCATAAATTCCATATCTTCGCGGATCATTTCGGAGGCGCGCGAGGACATGTTTTTAAAGAATTTTTCCTGCAGTTCGGCCGAGGCGCCTTTTAAGGCCATGGCCAGTTCCTTGGTGTCTATTTCCTTCATGACGCGCTGCATGGAGCGGTCGTCCAGCAGCATGACGTCCTCGAACACGAACATAAGGTTTTTAATTTCCGTGGCGAGTTCGGGGTTTTCGCGTTCGAGATTGGAGAGAATGTTCTTTTCGGCGCCGCGGTCCACGCTGTTGAGCATTTCGGCCACGGCCTTTACGCCGCCGATTTCGGAGACGTCGCCGCCGAACAGCGACTTAACTTGACTTATAAGAACCTCTTCCACCTGGCCCAGGGTTTCGGGCGAAATGCTTTCCATGGTGGCGATGCGCGTGGCCACGTCCACCTGCAGTTCGGGCGGCAGGGCCGAAACAATCGGCGCCGCGTTGGCCGGTTCCATGTGCGCCAGGAGCAGGGCGATGGTCTGCGGATGTTCTTTCTGGATAAAATTGACAAGTTGCTTGGGATCGACGTTTTCCAGCAGGTTAAAACCCGTGGTGCGGATGGTCTGTTGCACCTTTTCCAGGATTTCCTTGGCCTTGCGCGGGCCGAGGGCGGCCTCCAGGATTTCGCGCGCGTAATCGAGCCCGCCCTGCGAAATGTACTGCTGGGCCATGGCGAGATTATGGAATTCTTCCAGCACGGCCTCGCGGATGTCGGCGGAAACGTTGTCGAGTTTGGCGATTTCGGTGGAAAGGCGTTCGACCTCGTGTTCGTCAAGGTTCTTGAAGATTTCGGAGGAGGCCTCGCTGCCCAGCGCGACCATGACGATCGCGGCCTTGGTCGGACCGGGAATGTTTTCGGTGCTGGGATGGCTGGGCGCCTTGGAAGAGCCGCCCGGCTCGTATTTTTCTTTGTAAAAACCGCTTTTCTGCTCGGTAGCTTCGCTTTTTGGCATAGAATCGCCGACTTCTTTCTTCCCTGAATATGGTAACGATTTATCCTATTATATCCTTATGCCGTAATGCAGTGCAAGACCGCTATTTCTTTTTCTTCATGGAAACCGCGGGTTCGCCCAGCCATTGACGAATGATAGACGAAATATTGACCGGCTCCTCGTGCGCCAGCATCTCCACGCGCTCCAGGATCTCGGAGGTGTGCTTGACCCGTTCGGGCACTTCGACCGGCACTTCTTCGTCGACTTCGAACGCTTCGAGCCTGGGCACGGGCGGATTCATGGCGTCGGCGACCGTTTTGGCTAAGTAGCGCAGGAAGAAAAGCCCCAGGATCACGATAATGAGCGCCGCGGCGTACTTGGCGATCATGAGCCAGAATTCCATGGTGTCGCGTTTGTTCATTTCGCTC